>NZ_WXEX01000001.1:300000-433445 GCF_009877435.1 Heliomicrobium gestii
CAGTACAGTCAAATCAGCGCGATCTTCGAAGACAAACTGCCCCAGTTGTCGGAGGCGATCCTTGTGCGCCAGTCGGTGGCGCCGACAGAGCTGACGGAAAAGTTCAACGACATCGGGCGCTTGCGCGCCCTGCAAGACATCCGGGCGCAGTTGTCTTTTCTTTCTGAGGCGGTGGCGACGAAAAGCCCGTCCCTGTTTACCGATTATGTATCCTGGGTGAAGGTGCTTCTGTCCGGTCGGGGCATCCCTGTGACCGATCTGGCGAAAAACCTGTCCTTCACCAAGGATGTCCTCCGGGAGATGCTTCCTGCCGATTTGAACCATATCGTTTCAGCCTATCTCGATTTGAGCATCAACGGTCTCGATGAGATGCCGGTCGATCCGCCGACCCACTTTACGCCCGATGCGCCCCTGGCCGATCTGGCGCGACAGTACCTGGAAAGGCTGCTGCAAGGGGAGCGGCGCGAGGCGACGCGGCTGATCATGGACGCCGTCCACTCTGGCACTGCTGTTCGGGATATCTACATCCATGTCTTCCAGCGCTGCCAGTATGAGATCGGACGGCTCTGGCAGATGAACCGGATCAATGTGGCCCAGGAGCATTACTGCTCGGCGGCGACGCAAATGATCATGGCCCAGTTGTACCCCTTTGTGTTTTCCGGCCCCTCCAAAAGGCGCCGGCTGGTGGCCACCTGTGTGAGTGGCGAACTGCACGAGATCGGAATCCGCATGGTATCGGATTTTTTGGAGATGGACGGGTGGGATACCTATTACCTGGGGGCGAGCACACCGGCCGCCAACGTCGTCCAGGCGCTCCGGGACAATCAGGCCCAGGTGCTGGCCCTTTCGGCGACGATGACCTTCCATGTTCGGTGTGTGGAGGAACTGATCCGGGTGGTGCGCGCTACGCCGGATCTGGCTACTGTCAAGATTATGGTGGGCGGCTATCCCTTCAATGTTGATAATGAACTGTGGCGGCGGGTCAGCGCCGATGCCTATGCCGGGGACGCGCTTGAGGCGATCGAAGTGGCCAACCGTTTGGTGACGGGCGAGTGACCGCGGAGGACCCTCTCGCCGAAAAAGGAGTGTTCTCCCGATGAGCGCAGTGGAGAATGGCAACGGAATCACGCTGCTCTGTGATTGGCAGGGAATGATCCTGCGTGTGAACAGCAACCGGCTGGGTTTTTCAGCGCGGATTCGCTCAGGTCAACCCTTTCCCGGCATTGTCGACCGGAGTTGCGCCGATAAGGCGCTTAACTTTTTGGCGGCACTGCGCAAACAGGGATCTGTCTTCAACTGGGAACTGAACGTCCCTCTCGGCGATCAGGTGCTGGGCCTTTACTTTGCCGGCTGCGCCAGCGAGGGAAAGTTGCTCATCGCCGGGGCGAGAACGCGCTCCACCATGGCGCGCCTCTATGAGGAGATGGTGGACAGCGGCAGCCAGACGCCGGCGTTGCGATCGACCTTGAAGGACCTGGCCGCCCAGACCGGCACACAGGCCGACTGGGACAGCGAGCTCTATGAAGAGGTGACCCGCCTCAACAACGAACTGGTCAACCTGCAGCGTGTCCTTGTCAAGAAACTGGAAAAGAGCGAGGAACGCTACCGGCTGCTGGCCGAATACGCCTCTGATCTGATTTCCCGCCATACGACGGAAAACCTTTTTCTCTATGCGTCACCGGCCTGTCGCTCCCTTTTGGGCTATGAGCCGGAAGAGATCCTCGGCCGTTCCGGTTATGAGTTTTTACACCCCGAGGACATGGACCGGGTGGGCGACAACCTCCGCGAGACCATGAATCGCCAGGAACCGCGCCTGTTTCAATACCGGATGCGGCGCAAGGAAGGGCGGTACGTCTGGTTTGAGTCCACCGTTCGTCCTGTCCAGAATGTCGAGACAGGGAAGGTCCAGGAGGTCATCTTTGTCACCCGCGATATTACGGAACGCAAGCGGGCCGAAGAGGAGCTTCAGGCGGCCAAGGAGCGGGCGGAAACGGCCGATCGCGCCAAGAGCGCCTTCCTGGCCACGGTGAGCCATGAGATCCGCACGCCTCTGCACGGGATCATCGGGATGATTGACCTCCTGCTGGACACAACCTTGACGGAGGAACAGGCCGACTACGGGCGCACCATCGGCGAACTGTCCCGGTTGCTTTCGTCGATCATCAACGACATCCTCGACTTCTCCAAAATCGAGGCCGGACGGATCGAGTTGGAGGCTGTCGACTATGAACTGCGGCTTGTGATCAACGATGTGATCAACCTGCTGCGCGTTCGCTCAGAGCAGAAAAACCTCGATTTCACCTGTGACATTGACAGCGAGATCCCCCGGTTTTTGCGGGGCGATCCGGTTCGTTTGCGCCAGGTCATGATCAACCTTGGCGGCAACGCCGTCAAGTTCACGGAGAAAGGAAAAGTGGCCCTGCGGGTCACGGCGACGCCCCAGGCGGGGAAAAGCGGAGCTGGCCATGAAGCCGCTCGCGTTCTGCGTTTTGAGATCCATGACACCGGCGTCGGCATCAGCGATGAGGTGGCGCCCCGACTCTTTCAACCCTTTTCCCAGGCCGACATGTCGACGGCCCGGCGCTATGGGGGAACGGGGCTGGGGCTGGCGATCGCCAAGCGGCTCGTCGAGATGATGGGCGGCGAGATCGGTTTTCAGAGCATCTCCGGGCTGGGGACGACCTTTTGGTTTACGGCGCCGCTGGTGGAATCGCCGTCCCAGACGTCTGTTGACACGCCGGCGATGGCGGATCTGCTCATGCCGGAGTTGCCGGAAAAACAGATCTTGCTGGTGGAGGACAACCCCGTTAACCAGAAGTTGGCCTCTATCCAGTTAAAAAAGTTCGGCCTCCGTCTCCATGCCGTATCCAACGGACGGGAGGCCGTGGACGCTGTGCGGCGGGAAACCTATAGCCTCGTCCTGATGGACTGCCAGATGCCGGAGATGGACGGCTTTGAAGCCACCCGCGAAATTCGCCGGCTTGAGGATGCACAGGGCGGCCATGTCCCCATCGTGGCCATGACAGCCCGGGCGATGCGGGGCGACCGTGAGGAATGCCTGGCCTGCGGTATGGACGATTATATCAGCAAACCCATCCGCACCGCCGACCTGCACCGGGTCTTGAACCACTGGATCTTCTCCGTTGATGCGGCCAAAACGGATGCGTCCGGTCCCGGCGCTGAACTGTGACATGAAGTGGAATAAAGCGGCTCCCATCCGCGATGGCGGATGGGAGCCGCTGGCTTTTATTTCAGTTTGCTGTTGACGGCATCCCAGAAGCTCTGATCCTCGAAACCCAGACGCCAGATGCCGATGCCGCCGAGGCTGTACTGGTTGACGAGGTCCAGTTTGTAGCCGGTCGATTGCGCGTTTTCATACCATACCGTATGGCTGCGGCTATAGCTGTCAGTGTATGTAAACCAGGGCGATTTGGAAGCGTCATCCCAATTCGGTGTCACGCCGTATTGGCTGAGCAGTTTCGGCACGGTGAGGTAGTTGACCGTCTTCGTGCCGCTGCTGTACCAGTCGTAGCCGTAGGTGGCCACGCCGAGGAGGATTTTTTCCTTGGGCATCGTCGTCAGGGTGTACTGGACAGCCTTGGTGACGTAGCCGATGGAGGCGACGGGGCCGGGGGTTCCGCCGGGGTAGTGCTCGTCATAGGTCATGATCTGCACGTAGTCGGCGTACTGGCCGATGGCGTTGAAGTCAAAAGCGCCGCCCCAACTGGATGTGGTGTCGTTGTAGGTCTTGCCGATGACGGAGAGGATGACCTTGTAACCCAGGGGGCCGAGGGCGTCCTTCACCTCTTTGACGAACTGGGTGTAGTTGCTCCGGTCAGCCGGGTTGATGTACTCGATATCGATGTTGACACCGGCGTATCCATTGGCCGGCAGGATCGTCTTTAACTGGGTGATCACGTTCTGGCGGGCCGCCGCGCTGCCGAGCAGGGAGGAGGCGATGGTCTGACTGAATCCGCCGTTGCTGTAGTTGTGGATCATGGCGTAGGTCTTGATGCCTTTCGACTTGGCCAGGGTAAGCCCGTCAGTGGGGGCTGTGCCGGTCAGGTTGCCCTGCCCGTCCACCAGGTAGGTAAAGGTGGCGATGGCGTTCATGGAACTGCCGTAATTGGCGAGGGAGTTGTAGGCGGTCTTGTCGCCCACATAGTCAACAGGATAGTAGCCGAGGATGACACTGCTCGAACTGGTGGTGGTCGGCGTTGTCGTGGTGGTGTCATAAACGGAACTGGTAACCGTGGAAGTCGTGGTCGTCGTGCTGGTTGTTTTGGTGCTTGTGCTTTTCTTGGCCGCAAAGGCCATACCGGGAAGGAGAAGGGACAGGATCAGGAGCAGTGGCACGATGAGGCGCAGTTTTTTGGACATGGTCTGTGCACTCCTTTTTGATGTAAAGTTTTGTGTCGCTTGTCCCACCACCAATGTACCATACGGATAAATTTTCAGATATAAGACTCCAGTCCTGAAAAATGTTTAAAAAAGAAGGAAAAACCGTCCTATTGCGGGCGGTTTTTCCGTTCCTCATTCCTCGCGCGGGGCGGTGGGATCACAGGTGGGGCGCGGGATCCGGGAGGCCATCGACAGTTTGATCAGGTAGTAGCACTCTTCCCGGGCCATATGATCGGGGACAAGGGGGAGGAGGAAGCCGAGGACCTCCTTCGATCTTCTTGTGGCCTCCACCTCCTGCAAAAAGGCGGTGAAGGCGTTGATCTCCTGCTGCACCTGGCGGTTGAAGTAGTCGAGAGAGGGAAACTCCCGCAGTCCTGTGCGCAAAAAGCCGGCCAGGGTGACCGCCTTCTTGTAGAGCATATCGAAACGATTTTCATAGATCATGCTGGAGTCGATCAAGGGCTTTTCCACCGGATCGAGTCCCGATGCGATCATGGCCGCGTGTCCTGAGGCGTCGGAGAGCCAGAGCAGGTGCAGTTGCGGCAGCGACAGGGGCGGGCATTGACCGGCCAGGAGGAAGCGGAGGTTGCGCAGGTAGTCTTCCACCTCGTTCACCATGTGATTAAAGAGCGTGGGCGGGAGATTGATCTTGATCGGCTCGGTAAGGTGGCGGCGGATCAGGCGCAATTTGAAGGCGCGGATCTCCTGCGCTTCCCGCTGGGCCTGCCCGTTTAAAGCTTGCAGATCCGTCTCCGGTCCCGCCTGCCGCGCCGCTTGCAGCAGCCGGTCAAACTCGCTGATGAAGTGTCGGGCTCGCTCGATCTCTTCCCCTTCGTCAGGGGCGAGGCCTGTGTAGATGAACCGGGCATGATCCCCGAGGATTTGCAGCCAGAAACGGTGCTCAAAGAGCGCCGTCTCTATGTAGGCGTTGCCGTCCAAGGCGGTCCCTCCTTTGCTCAACCGGTCGCCGTGGGGTCTGTTGCCCCGGCCTTTCCTGGCGCTCAAAGGGGCAATAGATCATATGCCGGCTGAAGTGGAAAGGTTCCTCTCTGGTATACCGTTCGTAAGCTTTAGGAAGATTAAATGACGGCAAGATCGTCCGTTTATTGTCCCGTCTGTGGCGTGCGCCTTTTTACTGTGCCTGTGAGATGACGTGAGCGCCAAGCCTTTGGAAACCATAGGGGAAGATCGGAAAACGCGTGAAGGGGTGGTCATGGCAGCATGAAAAAACTGCGCGTCGGGATCATTGGGGCCGGTATGGCCTTGGAACAACTCCATTATCCCGCCTATCAGGAACTGAAGGATCACTACGAGATCAAGGCGATCTGCGACATCAACCGGGGGAAGGCAGCCGAATGGGCGCGGCGACTGGGGCTTTCCGACGAGGATGTGTACACCGACTACCTGCCCATGGTGATGCGCCCTGATTTGGATGTCATCGACATCATGGTCCCCATTGAGTTTAACTACAAGGTGACCGCCGAGGTGGCCGAGGCGATTTCGGAAACAAAAAAGGGCATCATCTGCGAAAAGCCGCTGGCCCCCACGCTGGAACAGGCAAAAGCGCATGCCGAACTGCCCAGGAAGTACGATGTGCCGATCTTGATCGCCGAAAACTACCGCTACAATGAGGAGACCAACATCCTGCGCGATCTGGTGCGAACCAAGCGTGTCGGCGATATCTGCTATTTCGTGCAAAACCGGGTGGCCTGTTTCCCCTGCGAAGTGGGCCAGCCGAACAAGTTCCCCAACAGGGAGTGGAGAAAGCATCCCGATTACCCCGGCGGTGCGATCATGGACACAGGCGTCCACGATATGGCGGCCTTGCGCCACATCTTTGGCCCCATTGACAAGCTCCATGCCTTTGGCGCCCCGCTTCATGACGGCGAGTACGCCCCCTATGGGACGGTCTGCGTCAACTTCCGCTTCAAAAGCGGCGTCGTCGGCCAGTTCTCATTCTTCGCGGCCGGCAAGGAGATGCAGCGCCCCTTGGTGGGACTGCGCATCTTTGGGACGACAGGGATGATCTACTTAGAGGAGCGGGACTGCGGATTCATCAATGTGGCCTACAATGACGGCAAGACGGAACAGATCCCCTACCGGCCGCAGCGGGGCTACTACAATGAACTGCTCAATTTCTACAAGGCCATGATCGGACAGGAGCCGATCGCCGTATCGCCCGAGTTGGAGTATGGCGATACGAAGACGATACTGGAGATCCTGCGATCGGCCGAGGAGGGGGATGTCGTCGATGTCGATGAGGGGTGGGATTTTATTCCCATCTATGATAAGGCGCGGCGAGCGGAGGAACATGCCGATTGGCCATGGCTGTGAATGTAATGTTGCCGTCAGATGACGGATGGGCCGATAAAAAAGAGGCATGACAGAGAAAAGGCTCAGGATGCTCATCCTGGGCCTTTCTCTGCGAAAAAATGAAAATGTAGTGGAACTGAACTTAGGGCTTGCTGATCCGCACTTCCCTGGTATCCTCATTAAAATCAACTTGGAAACCCAACGACTCACTGAGCACCCGCACCGGCGCGAGGACGCGGTCGTTGACGACCGGCAGGGGTTCCACATCGGCGAAGTGCTGTTGATTCAACTGCACTTCGCCGCCGTAGAGGGGGATGTCGAGAACCTTGCCATCGACGGTGACGGTCGCCCGTTGGTCACCTTCGCGATACTCGACCGTCCCGCCCAAGGCCTCACCGAGGAAACGAAGGGGAAGGTAGGTACGGTCATCTTGGATGACGGGAGGGTTCACGAGGGTTAAGGAATCGTTGGATACCGAAGCCTCCTTCTGATCGAGGGTCAGGCGCAGTTGCTTGGGGTGGGGGGGAGAGAGGACATCCTTCGCCCGGATCAGTTGGAGCGGCTCTAATTCGACGGGTTGATCGGGCGTCAAACCGACCTTGTCGACGGGATGATCCAGGGCGGTGGTGTAGCGGGCGATGGTCAGCTTGAGCACGCCGCCGGATTTAATATTGAAGAAGGTCTGCACCGATCCCTTGCCATAGGTCCGGGTCCCGATGAGCGTGGCGTGGGCCCGATCGCGCAGCGCGCCTGAGAGCAACTCTGAAGCGCTGGCGGTGCCGTCGTCAACGAGGACCGCCATGGGGAGGGGCCTTTCCTTGCCGGTGGTGGAGAAGGTTTCTTTGGGCAGTTTCCGTCCAGCCATGTGGTAGAGGGGTCCCTCGGGGAGGAGGAAGTCGCCCACCTCTTCGGCTGCTGTGACCTCTCCGCCGCCGTTTCCGCGCAGATCAATGATCAGTTGCTTCATGCCGGCCCCTTGCAGTTTTTCGTAAGCGGCTTTGAATTCCTTCCCGGTCCGGTCGCCAAAGGTGCTCAGGTGGATGTAGCCGATCGTTCCTTCCAGCATCTTTCCTTCTACTTGCGGGAGATCGATGCGCTGCCGTTTCAGTTCGATCGTCCGTTCTTCCTCTGACGCGGCCGGCCTCAGGACGAGGCTGACGGTGGTGCCTTCGGGGCCGCGAACTTTTCCGGCCAGCTTGTCCACAGACAGGTCATGGGTCGATTCCCCGTTGATCTGGATGATGGCGTCGCCGCTTTGGATGCCGGCTTTTTCGGCGGGCGAGTTGGGGAAGGTTTTTTCCACGAGGGGATAGTCACCGCCAGGCGCGATGACCATGCCGACGCCAAAGTAATTCATGTTGACTGATTCCAGGAGATCTTTGAATTCCTTTTCATCGAGGTACAGGGAGTGCTTGTCGCCGAGGGCTTTGATCGTGTCGGGAATCGTGTTTTTTTGAAAGACCTCGGTAGCGGGGGGATCGACGTAGTACTCGGAGATCAGTTGGCGAACCTCGGCCAGTTTGGCATCGTCTTTGGACGATTCAGCGGCGTTCGCCGCGCCGAGGGGATAGAGAATGGTTGCCCAGCAGGCGAACAAGAGGGCAATCATAAAGGCGGGAATGGGAAGGGACCGTTGTTTCATCCTGTTCAGCGGGGTTCACTCCTTCTTTATGTAGGGACCTTTCCTTATGTACAAGGTACTCCATGGGTTGGCCCAATGCAAGTAAAAAAGCGATGGCGCTGCTTCCGAAAAATCGTTGACAATTCCATACAGTCATGGTATTTTTGTCGTGAGTTGAGTTTTAGAGCAGTTGAGCGGAGTTCAGTGGAGTCGAGCGGAGAGGCGGTTTATTCTGATTTTGTCAGGAAACCGGTCTACCTTCGGTGGGCCGGTTTTTTTGTACGCTTTTTTCCGGTCTCGCTTCGCTCTCTGCCAGGAAGGAGGGTGAACCTTGCCTATGCAACGCACCGCCCCTGATGCGGTTGAGTTCGTCCGGCTGAGCCGGGAATACCGGTACATTCCCATATGGACATCCTTCAGCACCGATGAGGATACGCCGATCACGCTGTATCGCAAGCTCGTCGGCGAGGGGTTGGGTTACCTGCTGGAAAGTGTGGAGCGGGGCACCGTCCTCGGGCGCTATTCCTATGTCGGCGCCGACCCCCTAAACTTTTTCCCCTGGCCGCCTCAACCGGCCGGGGAGGGTGGAACGCCCACGGCGCCTTTTGCCGGGCAGCCCCTCAAATGTGTGGAACAGTGGCTGTCCGACCTGAAGGTGGCGCCCGTTCCGCCGGAGGCTGGATTGCCTCCCTTTTACGGCGGTCCGGTCGGGTATTTTTCGTATGATCTGATTCGCCATTATGAGCGGTTGCCCGAGCACAGCGTTGATGACAGGCATCTGCCGGAGATGATGCTGATGATCACCCGCTTTACCTTGGTCATCGACCACCTGCGCCACCGGGGGATCCTCGTTCTGTTGGCTGAAGCCGGCGATGAGGCGGCCTACCGCTACGGCCAGGCCCAACTGGGGGAATTGCTCCGGCGGTTGCGGGAACCGGCGCCGCCGCTGACGGTGGAGCGGCCATCGAAGCGGCCATCGGAGGAAAATGCCAATATAGGCGTCAACAAGGTCGCTGATAGGGACGCCAAGAAAGTCGCAGAGGCGGCGGCTGAGAAGACTGCCGAGTTCGTGACAAAGGTGGCAGAGGGAAGGGAGATCACGTCGACCTTTGACCGCGCCGGCTACTGCCGAGCGGTGGAACGCTGCAAAGAGTACATCGCCGCCGGCGACGCCTTCCAGATCGTCCTCTCCCAGCGGCTCACCCAGCCCCTGCGCACCCATCCGCTGAATGTCTACCGGGCGCTGCGCTCCTTGAATCCGTCGCCCTACCTGTTTTATTTGAACCTGCCGGGGATGCAGATCGCCGGTTCGTCGCCGGAAGCGCTCTTGTGTGTCGAGGGCGGGCGGGTGGAGACGCACCCCATCGCCGGGACGCGGCCGCGCGGTCGTGACGCTGAAGAGGATCGGCGACTGGCCGAGGAACTGATGCAGGACGAAAAAGAGCGGGCCGAGCACCTCATGCTGGTTGATCTGGGCCGCAATGACCTGGGCCGGGTCTGCCGGATCGGTTCGGTTCGGGTGGAACAGTTTATGGAAGTGGAAAACTACTCCCATGTGATGCATATCGTCAGCCGCGTCGCCGGGGAGTTGCGACCGGAAGTGACGGCTCTGGAAGCGCTCAGCCGGGTGATGCCGGCGGGCACCTTGAGCGGCGCCCCCAAGATCCGGGCCATGGAGATCATCGACGAGTTGGAGCCGGTGCGCCGGGGACCTTACGGCGGCGCTGTGGGCTACCTCAGCTTTGACGGCAACCTGAACACCGGCATCACCATCCGCACCGTGCTGATGCGCGACGGGAAGGCCCAGATCCAGGTTGGCGCCGGGATCGTCGCCGATTCGGAACCGGAGACGGAGTATGAGGAGACGATGAACAAGGGAAGGGCGCTCTTTGAGGCGCTGGCCCTGGCGGAAGGGGGATTGCAGTGATCGTCGTCATCGATAACTACGATTCCTTTACCTACAACCTGGTCCAGTACCTGGGCGAAATGACCGGTGAGATCAGGGTTTTTCGCAACGACGCCATCGCGCCCGAAGAAGTGGCGGGCCTCGAACCCTCTCACATCGTCATCTCGCCGGGTCCCTGCACCCCCAACGAGGCGGGCATCTCAATGGCGGTGATCCGCCAGTGCGCCGGCCGGATTCCCATCCTGGGCGTCTGCCTGGGCCACCAGTCCATCGGGCAGGTCTTCGGCGGTCGCGTCATCCGGGCGCCCCGGCTGATGCACGGCAAGACATCACCCATCTGCCATGACGGTCGCACGATTTTTGCCGATCTGCCCAATCCCTTTACAGCCACGCGCTATCATTCGCTGATCGTGGAGGAGGAGAGCCTGCCCGATTGCCTGGAGATCACGGCGCGCAGCGACCAGGGCGAGATCATGGGATTGCGCCACCGGGAGTTTGCCCTGGAGGGCGTCCAGTTTCATCCCGAATCGATCCTGACGGAAGCGGGGAAAGGGTTGCTCCGCAACTTTCTCTCCCTGCGGGCCTGACGGAGTTTTCTATCCTTATATATCAATCAGAGGTGAGTTGAGATGAGCCAGTCCATAGAGATAGCCAAGCACAGCCTGCAATGCTTGCTGAGCGGAGAACGACTCGGCGAAGGGCGGGCCGAGGAACTGATGAACGCTGTGATGGAGGGGAAGGTTCCCTCAGTCCAACTGGCGGCGCTGCTCGTGGCCCTGCGCCTGACCGGCGAGGGAGAAGAGGAGATCGCCGGATTCGCCCGGTCCATGCGCAGCCGCGTGGGCCGCGAATTGGCCGAATACATCCCTGCCGGGTTTGAGGCGATACGGATGCAACTGGTCGATACCTGTGGCACCGGCGGCGATGGCGCCGGCACCTTCAACATCTCCACGACGGCTGCCCTGGTCGTGGCCGCCGCCGGTGTGCCCGTGGCAAAGCACGGCAACCGGGCCATGTCAGGCCGGGCTGGGTCGGCTGACGTGTTGGAGGCCCTCGGTGTGACCGTCGATCTGTCGCCCGATCACGCCTATCGCTGCCTGATGGAGACGGGCTTCGGCTTCTTTTTCGCGCCTCAGTGCCACCGCGCCATGGCCCATGCGGCGCCGACGCGGCGGGAACTGGGCGTGCCCACGGTCTTCAACCTCCTCGGCCCCTTGAGCAACCCTGCCGGGGCGGTTCGCCAACTGCTGGGTGTCAACAGCGCCGAACGGGTGCCGGTGATCGCTCAGGTGCTTCGCCGTCTCGGAGCGACATCGGCTTGGGTGGTTCACGGCGAGGACGGCCTCGACGAGATCACCCTGACGGGGCCGACGACGGTGGCCCGTCTCAATGCGGGCGAGGTGCAGGTGGAAAGCATTGACCCGCGCGCCTACGGATTTGATCTCTGCGCCCCTGACGATCTCAAGGGTGGAGACCGCAACGAGAATGCGGCGATTACAGCAGCCATCTTGAACGGGGAAAAAGGGCACCGGCGACACATCGTCATCTTGAACGCCGCCGCCGCCCTTTGTATCTCCGGGAAAGTGAACAGACTGGAAGAAGGGATCGCCCTGGCCCGGTCGATCATTGACGGCGGGGAGGCGGCAGGCCTGCTGGAACGGGTCAAGAAGGTGACGGCGCAAGCGGCCTCGCTCCGGGAAGGCGGGATGAGCGCATGAGCGATCGGAGCCCCGAGGTTGCCCTGACCGGTTTTTTACAGACCATGTGGGAGATTCAGGCCGAGCGGGTGCAAATGGCGCGCCGGGAGGTTGCTTTTTCCGAACTGGCGCGCGGCGTCGCTTCAATGGGGCCCGTCCTGGATTTTGCTGGGGCGCTTCGGCGGTCATCGGGACCGGTCCGGGTCATCGCTGAGGTGAAGCGGGCGTCGCCGTCGAAAGGTCCTCTGTTCCCCGGCGCGAAGGCGGGCGATCTGGCGGCCCGGTATGAGCAGGCCGGCGCGTCGGCCTTATCCATTTTGACCGAAGAAAGATACTTTTCCGGTCATCTCGATGATCTGCAGGAGGCGAAGGCGCGTGTCGGCCTGCCGGTGATGCGCAAGGACTTTTTGATCGACCCCTATCAGGTGCTGGAGGCGCGCGTCTGCGGCGCCGACGCCTGCCTGCTCATCGCCGCCATGCTCGGGCCGTCGCTTCTAGCGGAGATGTGCGCTGTGGCGCTGGAATACGGGATTCACACGCTCATCGAGGTCCATGGCGAGGAAGACCTGGCCTGGGCGGTGGAGGCGGTGGCGAAAAACCGCTCCCGTCGCCCCGAGTGGCTCCCCGTCGTCGGCATCAACGCCCGCAACCTGGCCACGTTGACCGTCGACAAAGAACAGGTGCTGCGTCTCGGCGCGGCGCTGCCGGAAGACGTCGTCAAGGTGGCTGAGAGCGGCATCCGCGACGCCGGTGACGCCCGGCGTGCCCTGGAGGCCGGTTTTGACGCCATCCTGGTCGGCGAAGCCTTGGTGACGGCCGTTGATCCGGGAAAAGCGCTGCGGGAGCTCATCGGGGCGCCCCGTTAACCGATACTTCTCACTTGGCCCATGGGTGGCCCCATCGATAGCCGAATGATAGCCGAACGTTAGCCCGATAGATGCCCCGCATAGGAGGCCCTGTCATGTTCAACCATCCCCGCGTAAAAATCTGCGGCATCCGTTCCTTTGAAGACGCCGAAGCGGCGGTGGGCGCCGGCGCCCATGCCATCGCTTTCAACTTTGTGCGCGGTTCCCGCCGTTATCTCAACCCGGAGGCGGCCCGGGAGATCATCCTCCGACTGCCGCCCTTCGTCTCTGTCGTCGGTGTCTTTGCCGATGAGCCGAGATACAGCGCCGAGGAGATCGCCACCTTCTGCCGGCTCCAGGTCTTGCAGTTTCACGGCGAAGAGACGCCGGAATACTGCCGCCGCTGGTCCTATCCGGTGATCAAGGCCTTCCGCCTGGGCGATGACGCGCCGGAAGCGAAAAAAGGCGCCACCGCCTTCACCGAATGGGAACAGCTGGCCCAAGAGGCCCACGAGTATGACGTCAACGCCTATCTGATCGACGCCTACTGCCCCGACGCCCTCGGCGGCATGGGCCGGACCTTCGACTGGTCCAAGATCGGCGGCAGGCTGCGCCGCCCGCTGATCTTGGCAGGGGGGCTCACACCGAACAACGTCGGCGAGGCCATCGCCCGCGTCCGGCCTTATGGCGTTGATGTCGCCTCCGGTGTGGAGACCGGTGGAAAAAAAGATCCCCTGAAGGCGGCTGCCTTTGTGGAAGCAGCGCGGTTCCGGACCCGCGATGATCATGGTTATGATGATCATGATGCCAAAATGGCCGAGGAGCAGTCGCACCGGCTGCGTCTTCGATAATTCAAAAAGAAAGGGGTGTTCGCCTTGACTGGACAATTTACCCTTGATGGTCGTTTTGGCGCCTTCGGCGGCGCCTTTGTTCCCGAAACGCTGAAGCCGGCCCTGGAAGAACTGGAGGCCGCTTTTCGACAGATGACCGACGACCCCGCTTTTCAGGAGGAGTTTTTAAGCCTCCTCACTGAATACGCCGGCCGGCCCAGCCGGCTCTACCTGGCGCGGCGGCTCACAGAGCGCCTGGGCGGCGCCCGCATCTATCTGAAGCGGGAAGACCTGAACCATACGGGCTCCCACAAGATCAACAACACCCTCGGCCAGGTGCTGATGGCCAAGCGCATGGGCAAAAAGCGCGTCATCGCTGAGACCGGCGCCGGTCAGCACGGCGTGGCGACGGCGACGGCCTGCGCCCTCTTTGGGATCCCCTGTGAGGTCTATATGGGCGCCGAGGATGTGGAGCGGCAGGCGCTCAACGTGCTGCGGATGCAACTGCTCGGCACAAAGGTGATCGCCGTCACCTCCGGAACGAAGACCCTCAAAGATGCCATCAACGAGGCGATGCGCGACTGGGTCGCCCATGTGCAAGACACCTTCTACTGCTTCGGCACCGCCGCAGGTCCCCATCCCTACCCCTCCATTGTCCGTTGCTTCCAATCGGTCATCGGCGCCGAGGCGCGGGCGCAGATCCTGGAGAAGGAGGGTCGCCTTCCCGACGCCGTCCTCGCCTGTGTCGGCGGCGGCAGCAATGCCATGGGCATGTTTTCCGGCTTTTTGTCCGATCCGTCGGTCCGCTTGATCGGCGTCGAGGCCGGCGGCGACGGGGTGGAGACGGGGCGGCACTCAGCGTCGCTGACGGCCGGCATCCCCGGCGTGCTGCACGGCGCCGTGTCCTACCTGTTGCAGGATGACGACGGCCAGATCCTGGGAACCCATTCGATCGCGGCCGGCCTCGACTACCCCGGCGTGGGGCCCCAGCTCTCGTACTTAAAAGACAGCGGTCGAGCCGAATTTCTGGCGATCACTGATAAAGAAGCCCTGGAGGGCGTGCGCCTGTTGGCGCTGACAGAAGGCATCCTGCCTGCCCTGGAAAGCGCCCACGCCGTCGCCCAGGCGGCGAAAATGGCGCCCCAGATGAGCCCGGACAGCCTGTTGATCGTCAACCTGTCGGGTCGCGGCGACAAAGATGTGCACACACTGGCCGGGGAGGTGGGCTGAGATGGAAGAACTTCGCGGAACAGAACGGTTGGCGGCCACCTTCGCCGCCTTGAAAGGCGAGGGCAAGCGGGCCTTCATCGCCTATGTGACGGCAGGCGATCCCGATCTGGAGACAACGCGGGAACTGGTGCTGACGCTGGAGCGAAAGGGCGCCTCGATCATCGAACTGGGCGTGCCCTTTAGCGACCCTGTCGCTGACGGCCCTGTGATCCAGGAGGCGGCCGGGCGAGCGCTGGCCGCTGGGACGACGCTGCCTAAAGTGCTGGAGACGGTAAGGCAGCTGCGCCGGGAGACGTCGATCCCCATCGTCCTCTTGACCTATTACAACCCGGTCCTGCGCTTCGGCCTGTCGCGCTTCGCCCGTGAGGCGGCGGCCTGTGGCGTCGACGGCGTCATCGTGGCCGACCTGCCGGCGGAAGAGGGCGATGGGCTGCGCCAACCCCTCGATGAGTCAGGACTGGCCTTGATACCCCTGGCCGCGCCCACATCGACGCCGGAGCGGATCCGGCTCATCGCTGAGAAGGCGCGCGGCTTTATCTACTGCGTCTCCCTGCTCGGGGTGACGGGGATGCGTGCCGATCTGCCGCCCGACGCCGCGGCCTTGCTGGAGCGGGTGCGGGCGATGACCGACGTGCCGCTGGCTCTGGGCTTCGGCATCTCCACGGCGGAGCATGCGGCCATCGTGGCGCCCCAGTGTGACGGCGTCATCGTGGGCAGCGCCATCGTCAAGCTGATCGCCAAAAACCTCGATAACCGGCCGCAGATGCTCGACGAGGTGGGCGCCTTCGCCCAGGCGCTAGCGGCGGCTGTCGGCTGAACAACTGGCTGAACTGGGAACATTCGAACAATTGGAAATGGTTGCAGCCTGGTGGAGGCTGTGCTATATTGGATATTGTAGGAGATCATCTCATGGAGATGATCAAGGTAGCGGAGGCGATTCGGTCGCCCTCCGGTGCAGGATGAAGGGCCGCGAGCGCCCGCCGGTGATGATGCACATTTTTGGTAGCATGGAAGTATGGTAGGAGTCTGTCTGGCGATTTTGAGGTACTCCACCTGCTGGGGTACCTTTTTGTCTTCTTGGGCCGACGATTGCCTGCCCTTCCGACCGGACACATTAACAGAAGGATAAGGGAGGATTTGTCACATGATCATTGTGATGAGCGAAGGGGCAACGGCCCAACAGGTTGACGCGATCAAGCAGCGCCTCGAAAAAGAAGGGCTGCAGATTCATCTATCTCAAGGCGTCGAAAAGACGATCATCGGCGTCATTGGCGACAAGTCCCGGCTCTCCGCGTCGACGCTGGAGGCCCAACCGGGAGTGGAGAAAGTTATGCCTGTGCTTCAACCCTATAAATTGGCCGGCCGATCATTCCGCCAGCAGGACACGATCATCCGCATCGGCGATGTGGCGATCGGCGGCGAGGAACTGCAGATCTTTGCCGGTCCCTGCGCCGTGGAAAGCTGGGAACAACTGCTCGAATCGGCCCAAGCTGTCAAGGCAGCCGGCGCCAAGATCCTGCGGGGCGGCGCTTTCAAGCCCCGGACCTCCCCCTACGCCTTCCAAGGCCTCGAAGAGCAAGGGCTCAAGCTCCTGGCCCAGGCGCGGGAGGAGACGGGCCTCTTGATCTGCACAGAGGTCATGGACACCCGCAGCATCGAGATCATCGCCGAATACAGCGACATCCTGCAGGTGGGCACCCGCAATATGCAAAACTTCCACCTGTTGCGAGAACTGTCCCGGGTCAACCGGCCGATCCTGCTCAAGCGCGGCCTCTCGGCCACGATCGAGGAGTGGCTGATGGCGGCGGAATACATCATGGCCGGCGGCAACTACAACGTCATCCTCTGTGAACGGGGCATCCGCACCTTTGAGACGCAGACGCGCAACACCCTCGACCTGAGCGCCATTCCGATCATCAAAAGCCTCAGCCACCTGCCGATCATCGTCGACCCCAGCCATGGCACGGGCAAGCGCAACCTCGTCCGGCCCATGTCGATGGCCTCTGTCGCCGCCGGCGCCGACGGGATCATGGTGGAGGTTCACCCCAACCCGGCCGAAGCGCTCTGCGACGGTCCCCAGTCCTTGCGGCCCGAGGAGTTTGTCAGCCTCATGGATGACTTGCGCCGGGTCGCCGGCGTGATGGGTCGGACGGCCTAAAGGGGCACAACCGGGCCGAAACGGGGAAGAGAGAGTGGATGCGTCGAAGCTCCCCGCGAAAAAATGTGACTTGCCGCCGCTGTAGGAAGGATCGGGAAGAGGATTTCGAGAAATCCTGTCGATGACAGACGACAGCGAACAGCGGCAAGGAGACGGATTTGTGGAAATGATGACTGAGCGACAATCGAAAGGGCCCGCCGGCGCCGTCAATGGGCCGGTGGGCTATCTGGGGCCTGAAGGCACCTTCAGCGAAGAAGCGGCCCAGGCCTTTTTTTTACCGGAGACGACGTTACGGCCTTTTTCCAGCATTTCGGCCGTCTATGAGGCATTGAGCCTCTGGGCGATCGAGGCCGCCATCTTGCCCTTGGAAAACTCCATCGAAGGCACGATCAACCAGACCTTGGATGAATTGGTGGAAAACCCGGGCCTGTTCATCTTCGGCGAACTGATCCTCTCTGTCCATAACCAGTTGCTCGTCCCGCCGGGGGTCGATTGGACCCAAGTGGTTGAGGTCTACTCGCATCCGCAACCGCTGGCCCAGTGCCGCAAGTTTCTCGATGCGAAACTCCCCAACGCGCGGCCCATCGCCACCTCATCGACGGTGGAGGGGGCCAAAAAAGCCCTCGAGTTGACCACGCCCGGGTCGCCGCGAGCCGCCGTGGGCTCGGCTTTTGCCGCTCGCCGGCTCGGCCTCGAGATCGCCCAGTCGGAGATCCAGAGCCGGCCCAACAACAAGACCCGTTTCGTCGTCGTCGGGCGGCAGTTGACAGAACCGACGGGCAATGACAAGACATCGCTCGTCTGCTCGCTCCCCCAGGATCGACCGGGCGGCCTGTATGCGATCTTGAAGGAGTTTGCCGAGCGGGAGATCAACCTGACGCGCATTGAATCGCGGCCCACCAAACATGAGTTGGGCCAGTATCTCTTTTTCATCGACTTTACCGGCCACCAGCGCGATCGCAAGGTGGCTGAGGCGCTCAACGCCATCGGACAGTTCACCACCCTGATCCGTGTGCTGGGCAGCTATATCCGGGGGTGAACAGATTGGAACAGGCGGAAGGAGCCTTTCGCCGCGTGGTCATCATCGGTTTAGGCGTTATCGGCGGTTCCTTAGCGATGGCGCTGACCCAGGGGCAGGTGGTCGAAGAGGTGATCGGCGTTGACCGCGACGAAGAAACGCGGGCTTTGGCCCTGGCCACCCGCGCCGCCCACCGCGTCGAAGCGGATGCCGCCAGGGCTGTCGCGAATGCCGATCTGATCGTGCTCGCCACGCCGGTTCGCACCTATCCGTCCATCATCGAAGCCATCGCGAGCCGCCTGAAGGCGGACGCGATTGTCACCGATGTGGGCTCGACAAAACAGTGGGTGCTGGAACAGATGGGGAAATTGCTCCCGCCGGGGATTCGCTTTGTCGGCGGCCATCCCATGGCCGGCTCAGAGAAGCAGGGAATCCGGGGGGCGGATCGCTATCTGTTGGAGAACGCTGTCTACGTGTTGACACCCGATGGGGATACAGACGCCGCCGCGTTGCAGACCGTCAAAGACCTGATTCAGGCTGTCGGCGCTCGGGTGTTGCTGCTCGGCGCTGAAGAGCATGACCGGATGGTCGCCCTGGTCAGCCACCTGCCCCACATGATGGCGGTGGCCCTGGTGGAAACCTTGAGTGATGTGGCGAAGGCCTATCCGCAAGCGCCCATGCTGGCGGCCGGGGGATTTCGCGATACGACCCGCGTCGCCGCCGGCGATCCCCAGATGTGGGTGGACATCGCCTGCACCAACCGGGCGCCGTTGCTACATATGATCGGCTGCTTCCGCAAGGCCTTGGATCGGCTGGAAGGTCAGATCAGCGCCTGTGGCGGCAGCGGCGCAAGCGGCGATGCCGGTGGCGCAGGTCAAGGCTGCACAGGAAAAGACGATGCAAGAGAAGTCGGCCCGAGAAAAGGCAGCCCAGCCGAAAGCGCCGCCGGCGCTCCCGTCGAGGCGCTTCGGCACACCCTGGCTCACGCCCGGGAGGTGCGGCTGTCGATCCCCCGCAAGGCCAAAGGGATTCTGCCGGGCATCCATGAGATCGTCGTCACCGTTCCCGACGAACCTGGCGTCATCGGCACGATGGCCCGCATCCTGGGCGACAACGGCGTCAACATCGCCGACATCGAAATCCTGCGGGTTCGCGAAGGCCATGGCGGCACCATCCGCATCGGTTTCTATGAAGCGCCCGATGCCGACCGGGCCGTCGATGTCCTGGCCGGGGCGGGGATCATCGTCAAACGTTGGTAACAGGGAAGGTCAAGCGGCGCAGGGCCGGCGGCGCGCTCCTTCTCGATGATTCAGGCGGTTGTTTCGACGCTTTGGCGCGAAAGACAACCGCCTTTTCTAAAATACGCGGAAAAAGGAGACCCTGGATTCTATGAGTGATACGCAAAAAGAGTTGCTCAAAACCCTTGCCGTCAGACCGGGCCGGCCTTTGCGCGGCGAGACCGATGTGCCCGGCGACAAATCCATCTCCCACCGGGCTGTCATGTTCGGAGCGCTGGCGACCGGCGTGACGCGCGTCCACCGTTTTTTGCCCGGCCAGGATTGCCTGTCCACCATCGATTGCTTCCGCAAGCTGGGTGTCCGGATCGAGCGGCCCTCTCCATCGGAGGTGGTTGTCTACGGTCAGGGACCGGGAGGATTGAAAGAACCTTCTGAGGTGCTTGACGTGGGCAACTCGGGCACGACGATACGCCTGATGAGCGGCATCTTGAGCGGCCTGCCTTTTTTGTCGATCATCACTGGCGATGCCTCCATCCGGCGGCGCCCCATGGGTCGCGTCACCCGGCCGCTCCTGGAGATGGGCGCTTCCATTTGGGGACGGGAGAATGCGACAAAAGCGCCCTTGGCGATCAACGGCGCCTCCATGGCCTTGGAAGCCATCGACTATGTCAGCCCTGTGGCGAGCGCCCAGGTGAAGTCGGCCGTGTTGTTGGCAGGGCTTTTCGCCGAAGGGCGCACCAGCGTCCGGGAGCCGCTGCTGTCGCGGGATCATACGGAGCGGATGCTGACCGCTTTCGGCGCCAAGATCGAGCGGTCGGCCGATGGCCGGACGGCGTCTGTCGAAGGCTTTCCCGAGCTGCGCGCACAGGAGATCGAGGTTCCCGGCGACATCTCCTCGGCGGCCTTTTTGCTCGTCGCCGCATCGATCGTGCCCGGCTCGGAGTTGGTCCTGCGCAACATCGGCCTTAACCCGACCCGTGACGGCGTCATCGAGGTCTTGCGCGCCATGGGCGGCCATGTGCAGGTGGAAAATGCCCGTGAGGCGGCCGGCGAGTTGGTGGCCGATCTGGTAGTCCGGAGCGCCTCGCTGAAGGGGACAACCATCGGCGGTTCCATCATCCCCCGGCTCATCGACGAACTGCCGATCATCGCTGTGGCGGCCCTCTTTGCCGAGGGGACGACTGAGATCCGTGACGCCGCCGAGATGCGGGTGAAAGAGACGGACCGCATCGCCGTCATGGCCGGCGAACTGCGCAAGCTTGGCGCCGATGTGGAGGAGCGGCCTGATGGGATGATCATCCGGGGCGGCGCTGCGCTGCGGGGCGCTGAGACGGAGAGCCACGGCGATCACCGGGTGGCCATGGCGATGGCTGTCGCCGGCCTGCTGGCGGAGGGGGAGACGGTCATTCACGACGCCGGCAGCATCGACGTGTCCTTCCCCGGTTTCGCGGCCCTGTTGGAGCGGCTGCGCTCGTAGCGGGGTGATGTGCGTTGTGGCCGGGATATGTGGTAAAATATCGGCAGAAAACTTGAATCGTGATCGCTCCTAGTGGCGGGGGTGCGCCGACAGCCTTCGCTAAGAGCTCCGCGGCTACTCGCTCCGCCGCTCCGCTCGGGCGCCAAACCTCTGGGCTTTTCTGCATGTGAACCGTGGCGCCCTTGACGCTCCGCAGCGTTCGCTCGCTGACGCCGCTCCGCTCAAACCGCTCAGGCTGTCGACGCACCCTGCCAAACGAGCGAATCACGATACTGCGAAGGGGATAGAAATTGTGACCCACGCCGGAATCCAAGTAGCCATCGACGGTCCGGCCGGCGCCGGCAAGAGCACTGTTGCCCGGGAGTTGGCCAAACGCCTGGGCTATCTCTATATCGACACGGGCGCCATGTATCGCGCCTTGACCTGGCTCGCCTTGCAAAAGGGGATCGCCCTGTCTGACGACGCGGCGCTGGCGCGGCTCGCCGAAGCGGCCGATATTGTGCTGCTTCCCGTCCCGGGCGGTTTGACGGTTCTTGTCGACGGGCAGGATGTGACTGACGCCATCCGGACGACGGAGGTGTCTCGCCATGTCTCTCGTGTCTCCGCTGTGGCCGGCGTCCGTGTGCCTATGGTGCGCCTGCAGCAGAAGATGGCCATGCGGGGCGGCGTCGTCATGGATGGGCGCGATATCGGCACCCATGTGCTGCCCCAGGCGGAGGTCAAGGTCTTCCTGACCGCCTCTGTGGAGGAGCGCGCTCGACGCCGTTTCAAGGAGATGAGCCTGAAAGGCGCGGACGTGGATCTTGAACAATTGCGCGCCGACATGGAGCGGCGCGATCGGGAGGATATGACGCGGGAAACGGCGCCGCTCGTGCAAGCGGCTGACGCCGTCTACCTCGATACAACCGGCCTTGCCTTTGACGAGGTTGTGGGGCGCTTGCTGGATATGGTACATAGCCGGGCGGAGGATGGGCGATGACTGAATCGATCCGATCCACCGTTGCCGATCCGGAAGAAATGGAACGCCAGGGGATGGCCTCGGCCTATTGGCTCTACCGGTTTTTGCGGGCCTGTTTTCGCCTTCCTTTTCGATATTTTTGCCGTTGGCGGATCAGCGGACTGGAGCATGTGCCCATGGACGTCCCCCTGATCGTGGTCAGCAACCATGTTTCCAACTGGGACCCCGTCATCCTGGCCTGCGTCCTTCCCCGGCAGCTCCACTTTATGGCCAAGGCGGAACTGTTTAAGATCCCCCTTTTGTCCCAGGTGATGACCGTCTGTGGCGCCTATTCGGTGGACCGGGGAAAATCAGGTCGCCAGGCGCTGAAAAAATCGCTCGATATCCTGGAGCAGAACAAAGTGATCTGCATCTTCCCGGAAGGAACGCGGAGCAAGACCGGCGAAACGGGCGAGGCCAAGGCGGGCACCGCCATGATCGCCGCCAAATCGGGGGCCTATATTTTGCCGGTGGGCCTCCATAACAGCGGGAACGTCTTCTCCGGCGGGTGGTTTCGTCCTTTTTCCGTCGCGATCGGTCAGCCTTTCCGGATCGCCGCGGCGGAAGGGGAGCGGTTGTCGTCACAACGGTTGCATGAGATGTCCGATGATATGATGGAAAAAATCACGGAATTGGTGAATCGAGCGAAGGATATATAACAACAGGCGAATGAGTAGCCCCACCTTGTTTCCAGGGTGGGGCTTACGTTATGCTTTCTTTTTGCTCTGTCGGTTGCAGAGGCGGTTTTGGCGCGTACGTCTCTGCTTTGACCTAGAGTATATTGATCATCTTGCTTTGGGATGCACCAAATGCTGGCGTTTGCCGGTAAGGGACCACCTGGTCTTGATTATGGTTTCCACATATTGCATAAACGGAAGTGGGCCAAATGCCGTTGTTTATTGTGCATTAAGTGATATAATACACGTGCGATAGTTCCCGAATTCACAAACCACCATCCAAAAAGGGAAGGGGCATGCTGTGAACACAGAACATCTGGGCAGCCGCTTTCAACTGGACCTCTCGAAACCGCTTTATGAGCAGATACTCTATCAAATTCGTCATGCCGTGTCCAGAAAGGAAATCGCCCTCGGCGAGAAGATTCCATCCATTCGGGAAATGGCGCAGCAGTTGAAAGTGAACCCGAACACGGTGATGCGAGCCTACCAAGAATTGGAGCGAGACGGCTTGACCGAAACACGGCGCGGACAGGGAACTTTTATCACCACCTCCCCTGAAAAGATCAACCAGGTCCGGAAGATCCTCGCTGAAGACGCTATCAGAGGCTTTATCGCTTCCATGAAAGACTTAGGGATGGACCAAGCATCCGCCAAAAAAATGCTGGAGGAAGTAGATTGGTCATGAACAACGCTGTTGAGATTCAGGAACTTGTCAAAACCTATGGCCCCAAACGGATTCTCAATAGGCTGAGTGTCGAAATTCCTGCAGGAACGGTCACTGCTCTGCTGGGTCCTAACGGCGCCGGTAAATCGACACTTTTTAAAATCCTCGTGGGGCTGGCTCATGCTGACGCGGGTCAGGTCCGAGTGCTGGGCGAAGGCCCTTCTTGGCGACAAAATGCCGACATCGCCTACCTTCCCGATCGGGGACATTGGTATCCCTTTCAAACGGTTGGACAAGCGATCGCCTATGCCGAACAGGTCTTTCCGCGATTCAATCGAGCCTGGGCCGATCAGATGGCTGCCTTTACCGGACTCGATCTGACGATGAAAGTCAGCGCCCTTTCTAAGGGACAGGAGGCGCGTTTGCAATTGTTGCTCTGTCTTGGCCGGGAGGCCAAGTTGCTACTGCTCGATGAGCCCTTCTCCGGGATTGATCTGGTTTCTCGGGAACGCATCATCGAAACCCTCGTATTGACGATGAGTGAACGGCAAGACCAGACAATGGTGATCAGCACCCACGAAATCGCAAAGGCGGAAAGTCTCTTTGACCATGTGGTTTTTATCGATCACGGGAAGATTATCCAAGCGGAAAGAACGGACGATCTCCGTTCTCGCCGCCAGTCAGTCGAATCGACCTATAGGAGGTTATTTCATTGAATCCCTTTTGCGCATTGGTTGCCAATGATCTGAAGCTAAAGAAAGCCCGCCCTCACAGCCAGACGCTGTGGTGGAAAGCCTATATGGCGATGATTGGCGCGACAGGCATCGCCCTGTTCGCTTACGCCATCCTCCGGGGATTCCTGCATCCCGAAGACATGCTGAGTGGCATTCCCTTTTTATTGTTTCTCGGTTTTGGGCTATCGATCCGCACGCTGAAACAGGAATGGCACAATGGGACCGTCAGTTGGTGGCTTGCCTTGCCCTATTCACGGACGGTTTTGCTGGGAGCCAAGGCGGCATCCGCCTTTGTTCGCTTCCTCTACGCCCTCGCCAGCACACTGGCGGTATTTTTCCTGTTTACCATCACCGGCTTGTTTTTGCGTCCCGATATCTGGAATGGACAATCGCTGCATGGGTTGGTCGCTCATGCATTGCCGGGATTGTTGCTCTTGCTTGTCGCCAGTTCACTGCCGATCATGCTGGGCATCGTCTGGATCGTCGTGAGCAAATCGAGACTGAGACCGGTTCTGCCGGCGATTTGGTTGGCCGTCATCGCTTTAGGCACGTTCATTCCGAATTACTTTTTTCCCAAGGATAAGGCCGGCGGAATCAGCAGGCTGCCGGAAAGGATAACCTCAGCGTCGCTGATCGAAGCAGTCGCATTTATGGCGCTGATTGCCGTCCTCTGCTTTGTCTTTTCCAGCTATGTGCTGGAAAGGCACGTAGAAGTGTAAATAAATTGCTAAAATGAATGGATACCCTGAGAATCACGGAATATCCTATTTTAACCCGATACCCCTTTTCTTCTAAAATTCAGAGAGATTTTGAGAGTACAAGCAGGATTTATCCGTTTTATCACGAAAATAAAACCTGACGAACAGGGGAGTGATGGGTTTGCAAGTCCTCCTGGCGGAACACGCTGGGTTTTGTTTTGGTGTCCAACGGGCGCTCGATCAAGTGGAGAAGGAAGTCAGCCAAGGCAACCGGGTGGCCACCTTTGGGCCGCTGATCCACAACCCGCAGGTCGTTGAGCGTCTGGCCCAACAGGGTGTGGGAGAAGTGGAAGATCTCGAAGCGGCATCTCCCGGGCGGCTCGTCATCCGCTCTCACGGCGTCGGACCCGAGGTCTTCGAGCAGGCGAAACAGCGCGGCTTTGACATCGTTGATGCCACCTGTCCTTTCGTCCATAAGGTGCAGAAACTGGCCAAGGAGTTTACCGACCAGGGCTGCCAGGTGATCGTCGCTGGCGACCGGCATCATCCGGAAGTGCAGGGGATCGTCGCCTGGACGGGCGGCAAGGCCTTCGTCGTTGCCGACGAGCGAGAGGCGGAAGCCCTTGATCTTCGGGGTAAGGCGGCGTTAATCGCACAAACTACCCTAAAAGAGGCTACCTTGCGCCAAATCGAGTCGGCTTTGCGCGTCAAGGCTGATGATCTGGAAGTCCGCAACACCATCTGCGCAGCGACAAACAAGCGCCAGGAAGCGGCCCGGCGTTTGGCGGACGAAGTCGATGTGATCGTCGTTGTCGGCGGGCGCAACAGTTCCAACACAGCCAAGCTGGCCCAGATCTGCCAGAGCGCCGGCGTCCCCACCTACCATGTGGAGACAGCCGACGAGTTGGAACTGGATTGGTTTTTAGGCAAGCAAAAAGCGGGGGTAACTGCGGGGGCATCCACCCCCCGTTGGATAATCGAGGAGGTAGTACAAAGAATGACCGATGTGAACCAGGAACAGGCAACGACCGAACTGTTGGAACAAAATCAAGAAGTTCTTGAAGTCCAAGAGCCCGAGCAAGAAGTCGAGGATATGGACAAAATGTTCGCCGAATCCCTCAAGAAGATGGAAGAAGGCCAACTGATCACCGGTATTGTCGTCAAAGTCAGCCATGACGAGGTGCTCGTCGACGTGGCCGGCAAGTCGGAAGGCGTCATCCCCATGCGGGAACTGGCGACCCGGATTCCTAGCTCGGCTAGCGATATTGTCAAAGTGGGCGACGAAGTGAAAGTCGTCATTCTCAAGGCCGAATCGGAAGACGGCACCCTGGTCCTGTCCCGCCGCCGCGCCATCGAACGGGAGAAAGTTGTCGCCCTGCAAGAAGTCAAGGACCGGGGCGATATCATCACCGGCGAAGTCATTGCCGTCGTCAAGGGCGGCCTGCGCGTTGATGTGGGCGTCATCGGCTTTGTTCCCGCTTCCCAGGTGGAACGGGGCTACGTGGAAAATCTGGAAAAGTACATCGGCCAGACCCTGCGGATGAAGATCATGGAGATCGACACCCGCCGGAACAATGCCGTTTTGTCTCAAAAAGTTGTCCTGGAAGAAGAGTACAAAGAAGCCCGGACCAAGACATGGGAAGAGATCGAAGAAGGCCAGACCCGTCGCGGCGCTGTTCGTCGCCTGACCGACTTCGGCGCCTTTGTCGACCTGGGCGGTGTGGATGGCCTGCTCCACGTGTCTGAAATGTCCTGGGGCCGCATCAAGCATCCCAGCGAAGTCGTCAAAGAAGGCGACGTCATTGACGTCTATGTCCTCAAAGTCGACCGCGAGAAGGAAAAGGTATCCCTCGGTCTCAAGCAGGTGCTGCCCAATCCTTGGAGCACCGTTACCGAGAAATACCCCATCGACTCCATCATCACCGTCACCGTTGTCCGTCTCACCCCCTTTGGCGCCTTTGCCGAATTGGAGCCGGGCGTTGACGGCCTGATTCACATCTCCCAACTGGCTGACCGCCGCGTCAACAAACCGGAAGATGTCGTCTCTGTCGGCGAGCAGGTCAAGGTGAAAGTTCTCGACATCAAGGAAGCCGAGCGCCGCATCTCCCTGAGCATGCGCGCCGCCAAAGAGGAAGAGGCCAACGCCGAAGTCCAGGAATACATGGACAATCAGGACCAAGAGTAAGGTCATCGTCATTGAGTTGAAATACCGTGGGTAGCCAAGCGGGGCAGAGGATGCCCCGCTTTTCTCATCCCCGGGGGAGGACGTTTTGAAGATACTGATCATTGCCGAGAAACCTAGCGCCGCCGAAGCCATCGCCGAAGCCGCCGCCGGTTCCTTTCAAAAGAAGCGCGGGTACCTGGAAAGCGCCGACTATTATGTCACCTGGGCTGTCGGCCATCTGGTCCAACTGGCTGAGCCGGAGGACTACCGTTCCAGCCTCAAGCGCTGGCGTTTCAATGATCTTCCGATCATCCCTGATTTTCAACTGCGGCCGGTAAAAAAGACCGAATCCCAGTTGAAGACCATCGCGTCACTGGCCAAAAAGTGCCGGGGTTTGATCAACGCCTGTGACGCCGCCCGGGAAGGGGAACTGATCTTCCGCTACATCGTCGCCTACCTGCGCCTGGAAGGAATGCCGGCCTGGCGGCTGTGGACAGCTTCCCTCACCGGCGAAGCGATTCGGGCGGCCATGGCCGAATTGCAGCCGCTGCAACGGTATGACAACCTGTTCAAATCGGCCCGTTGCCGAAGCGAGGGCGACTGGCTGATCGGCATCAACGCCACCCGGGCCTTCACAACCCGCTTTGGCGAATTGCTCTCTCTGGGCAGGGTGCAGACGCCGGTGCTGGCCATGATCTGTGAGAACCGTCGCCGGCGAGACGCCTTTGTCCCGGAGATCTACTGGGAGGTCTGGGCGCGCTTTCAGGGTGACGGCTGTGACTACCGGGGCGTGTGGTTGCAGGATAAAGGGGAGACGCGCCGCCTCAGTGAGCGGGAGAAAGGGGAGGCCATCGCCGCCGCCGTCAACGGCCGCCAAGGCGAGGTCTGCCAGGTGGATGAAAAAGAGTCCCGCGAGCTCCCTCCCCGGCTCTATGACCTGACGACACTGCAGCGCGAGTGCAACCGCCTCTTCGGTTTTTCCGCCAGCAAGACCCTGAAGATCGCTCAAGAACTGTATGACAGCAAGTTCATTACATATCCTCGCACCAACAGCCGCTTTGTCGACCGGCACGGCCTGTCCTTGCTCCGGCGCGTTGTCTCCCATCTAGCGAATCACCCGGTCTATGGCCCCTTCGTCGCCAGGGGGAATCCGCAACTGGTCCATGAGCGCAACCGGAATATCTGCCGCCCGGAGGCGGTTGAAGACCACCACGCCCTGCTTCCCACGTCGCTCGTGCCCTCCGGGCTGGTGGGGGACAAGCAGAAGGTCTATGACCGGATCGTCCGTCGGGTGCTCGCCCATTACTATCTGCCCGCTCGCTACCGGGAACGGGTCGTCTTGACTGCCGTACCGGATGGGACCCTATCCGGCAACGAGACGACCGTCGCTGCGCCGCCCAAGGCGTCTGCTGATCGGGGCGTCCATCTCTTCCGGAGCTCGGAGAAAGCCATCGTCGACCCTGGCTGGAAGGTCGTCGACGGCGGCTGGGCGCCGCCGAAAGCACAGGAACGACTGCCGGAGCGCGCCGGCTTGACGGTGCGCTGCGCCGGCGCAGAGGTGCTGGAGAAGCAGACAGAACCGCCGAAGGCCTATACGGAGGGCAGCCTCCTGGCGGCCATGGAGACAGCCGGCAAGCAACTGGACGATGAGGAACTGCGGGAGATCATGAAGGATGCCGGTCTGGGAACGCCGGCCACTCGGGCCGCCACCATTGAACGGCTGAAAGAGGTCGGCTACATCGAACTGCAGGGCAAGCAGATCGAACCGACGCCCAAGGGGATGGCCCTCGTCAGTTTAGTCGAAAAGTCCGACATTCCTGTTCTCCTCTCGGCAGAGATGACAGGCCGCTGGGAGAAGTACCTGAACGAGATCGCCCGCGGCAACGGCCAGCCCGCCGAGTTTAACCGCCGCGTATCCGACCTGGCTGTCCACCTGGTCAAGCAATTGGAGAGGGCCGAGAAAACCTGGTATGACAAGGGCGCCTGCGCCCGGCGGCTCGCCACCTGCCCGCGCTGCGGCGGCGCCATCGTGGAAAATCGCAAGGCCTATGCCTGCGCCAACTGGAAGGATGAAAACTGCCCCGTCACGATCTGGAAGACCTTCCGTGGCAAGCGGATCACCGAGAAGACGGCGCTGGCTTTGTTGGAGAAGGGGCGCTCGCCGCGCCTGCGTTTTTACACCAAAGAAAAAAAGCCCTATCCGGCGGTGATCGTCTTTGACGCCCAGACAGGGACAATGAATATCGAATTTTCTTCGGCCGCGACGAAGTCGACGAAATCGGCGAAGGCGACAAAGGAACAAACACCCAAAGCCCCCAAAGCGCCGAGGGTCCGGAAATCAAGTGCGGTAAAAACACCGGAAGAACCGAAGGCGCCCACGGGATCTAAATCGCTGAAAGCAACGGAAACGACGGACCTATCGGACGCAACAGCGACGGAAACAACAACGGTTATCGAAACGATGGAATCGGGAAATCATCCCGCAAACGAAGAGAAGCCTCGCCGTCGCCGGACCAAAAAGGACGGGACAGGCGGAGACGGTGCAAAAAGTGTCTCCTGATCCGGAACCTGGTTCAGTGCAACCGGCGCGCCGGCGCTGCCGCTTCCACCCACTCCAGAAGCGTTTTCGCCCGGTTCTCCCACGTCATCGCCGCGACGGCGTCTCGGCATTTCTGCGAGCGTTCGGGCGACCAGTCGAAAAGCGCCTTCTCCAACAGGGCTATCACTTCCTCATGCCCTTGGCCCACGTAAATGGCATCTCGAAAACGCAAGGCGCTTGGCAAGGCTGTCGATAGAACAGGCTTGCCTGTCGCCATG
The DNA here is from genome assembly GCF_009877435.1 of Heliomicrobium gestii. Classification (NCBI taxonomy): domain Bacteria; kingdom Bacillati; phylum Bacillota; class Clostridia; order Eubacteriales; family Heliobacteriaceae; genus Heliomicrobium; species Heliomicrobium gestii. Next base: position 329,486 of record NZ_WXEX01000001.1, read on the forward strand.
TACTCATACAGTTTCAAGGGGTCTGAGGCCAGTGAGTGGGGCGCGTAGTTTCGGGGCAACAATAGAACATCGAATTGGTGCAAAAAATGAGGCACCCGTTGCGGCGGTACAGGACCAGTGAACGCCACCCGAGGGTGGTCGGTCAATCGCGCGAACAGGTCGCGAGAAATGGCCTCCTGAACGACGGGACCGGCCATGACCAGCGTGCCCTTGGCCATCCTGTCCGCTATCTTTAAGAGCAGTTCCAGGTCAATCCAACTGGTGATGGCGCCGACGAAACCGATCAGGGGCCGTTCCAGTCCCCGCAACTCGGCAATTTCCTTTGAATAGTCAGGGCAGTAGGAGTAACGGCGTACATCCACCCCGTTCGGCAGCAGCTTGATTTTTTCCGGCTGTTGATTGGCGAGTTTCTGATAGAGATAATCGGAGACAACTGTCGCAACGGCAGACCTGGCGAGCAAGGCGGCAAAAAAAGCTTCCAGCATGGCCTTCTCCCTTGGTGAGATGCCGGGAAAAGCAAGGTTGTCGTCAAGGATGTCCAGCGCCATCAGCGGCGCGCCCAGCGCTTCCGCCGTCTCATAGGACTGGGCGATGCCGCCGGAGGACACATATAACAGGCTTTCTCTTCTCCAGTCTTCGCCGAGAATGGATGCGATGAAGCCGTTCAACTGACGGAGGGTCCAACGATGTTTGACCTTTCCCAAACCGAAGGATGCGGGGACGGTTTCAAGGGGCCGCGTGCATACATGAACAGCCTCGTCTTCGACCGATGTCCAGCGAAAGCGCAAGGCGTAGTTTTCCTTTTGGGCACGTGAGAAACCGACACTGGGGTTGATGAAGACCGGCCTGACGCCGGAAAAGGCTTTTGTCATGGAACGCATCGTGTCACTGATCTGATCGTCATGCCAGGGGTAGGGGTGCATCCCCAATACAATCACGTTCTTGATTCTGTTGATGACGTATCCATCCCTTCCCTTACATATAAAGTCATTATTAAATTAAACCATAAATATACAATAAAAACAAGCCCTCCGACAGCTGAGCCGGAGGGCTTGTGGCGTTATAACTCACTCTTCTTTTTTCTCTCGATTGACCGGTTCTTCGTTGCCGCTGTCCTCTTCGATGACACCCTCCACCGTCTCTTCCCTGTCGCTCATGGTCATCATGGCCTCTTCTGCGGCGGCGTCACTCTCGTCATCCGCCGCGAAGACGGGCAGGTCGGCAATCGCATCATCGGGTGCAGGCGCGGCGGTAAGCGCCGCATCGGGACCAAAGGTCACCTTGATTGACGAGGTAGGGGAGGGCTTTTCTTCGGCGCTCATCGGGATGATCAGCGTGGGACGCCGGCTGGGGCGCGGGAGTGACCGGCTGCTGGGGGGGCGAGTCGGTGTGGGAGATGGGGCCGGACCAACCTCTGGCATCCAACGGGCCGGTTGCTCCACCGGGGAGAGATCGGCCGGCATCGGGTTTCCGAGAGCGCCGGGGATCTCCGGCGCTCCCGGCGTCAGCAGCATCCCAGGCATGACCGGCATGGGGTACCAGGGTTGCGGAACCGGTTGCATCGACGCCGGGGAGGTCGTTCCGCAGCCAGGATAGGTTCCCTGCCAATATTCACGCGGATCGATTGTCCCCATCATGTCCGAGACCGTACCCCGCATATCGTGGTAAAGGCGGGAATACATTTCGGCGCAGCGATCCTGCACCATCCGGCAGACGTGACGATGCATGGCCTGCAGCAGATAGGGCTCCTGCGGGCAGGCGTACCGGCAGTCGGGTTGCCGTCGCGCCGGCGACAGGCCCATCGTGTCTTCGGGGCCACAGGAATATGTGCGATCAGACATGAAACAGAATCCCCCTCACAAGTCGGCGGCAAAATCCGTAGTCTCCATTTCGCTACCATACTATGAAGGGGGATAGGAAAAGGTTAGAAAAAAGTCAGGCCCAGAAAAAGTCAGCGCGGCCGGTCATTGACGCGGTAATTTCTTTGATCAGCCTGATGCCAGGCGATGCCGATGGCGCCGAAGCCTGTCCCATCGGGCCGGTGACGGACGATCCATGCCGGATCGAGCGGTTTGCCTTTGAGGGCGATGGTCGCTTGAAAAGGGTCGCTGCAAGAAAAGGTGATGCCGCGGATGTCATTGATCTCAGGAGTGTAACTCCCAAGGTGGGGATCGTCGATGGCCGATATGTCGATGGTTACGGCGCCGCTGACGTCATCCCGAACAGCCGTCCAGCGCACAAAGAGGTCGGCCAGGTTGTAGCGCAGCAGCCGCGAGGTGCGGGCGACCAGGATCTCGCCTTGTTCCTGCTCGCGAGCGAGTAACTGAAGCGGTTCGTATTCGAGGGGACGAAAGGGCGGATTCAGGTTGGACGGTCCCCCGAGGTGCTGGGCAAAGGCGGCGTAGCCGCCGCTTTCCTTCAGTTGACGGAAGTTCTCGGTGTTTAACTGTTCCTTGAGCAGGTGTGGGCTCCAGATCCAGCGAGGACTGTTTTGCCCGTCCAAACCCTTATTCGTATACCGGTAGAATCCCCACATGCGTCGTCCGTCCCGCAGGGTGCGCCGGTAGATCAGGCTGGGGCGGCTGAGACGGGACTCGAAGGAACCGCGCGTCGAGCCCCAGACGAAGCGGATGTTGGGCAGCAGGTCGGTGTGGTAATAGGGAGAGGCGGGGTCGTCGCCGGCCTGGTAGTGGAGATCGTCGCGATCGGCGCCGCCGAAGTTTTGCACATTGGCGTTGTTGCCGTGATCGATCCAGACTTCGAAGCGCTTGTCCATTCCTGTTCGCTGCCATTCCTTCACAGCCGCTTCGGCCAAAGAGCGAGCGAAACGCACATCGGCCGGGTTTGTGCGGGTGAAATCGCCGTAGGAGTGGATCGAATCGATCCAGCCGCAACGCAGGTAATGGCTGATGGCGTCCGCGCAGTAAGGCTGTTGGCTTGTCCCCTTCCGATAGGTCATCTGGCAGGTCATGTCGCGTCCGTCAGGATGCACCTTGGCCACCACATCTGTGGCGTTGTACATCCAGAAGGAATCGCTGATATCCAAACCCAACCCTTGGCCCATGGCCGTCATCGTTTGGGTGTTGAGGTATTCGTGAATGGCGCCGAATTCGTCCAGGGTGGAGCCGTCAATGTCTGAGGTGATCGCCACAGCGGCCCGGTACGGATAGGGAAACTTCCGCCGGCTCAGCCGGAACCCCGAGAGATCGACCCAGCGGCCTGGCTGGTTGATCGGAAGCGGTTCTGCCATGGGGTCTTCCGGGACGATACTCTGGGCGACCGCCGGCGCAACGGACAGACGCCGGCGCAGCCCGTAAGCCGCCAAGCCGATGCCGCAGGCCCCGGCAAGACCCAGGAAGGTCCTGCGGTTAAACATACGGTCTAACATATAATTGTCCCCTCGATGATGGCATTCGTCTTTTCGACGTCAGCCTAGAAGTATAGCAAAAGTATAGCAAAGATTATGTCTTTGCGGGTCCATCGAGGGCGAAAAAAGGTTTTCCCTTACTGACAAAAAGGCAGTCTGAGTGAAAAAGCAACAATAGAACCGCACTGAGGGGAGGGAGAAGATGCAGAAAACGCCGCGGTCCCTGGGGAGAGCGCTGCTCCGAACGGCGGGGCACCTCTGGTTGATGGTCTTTCTGATCGCGCCTTCCTTCCTCTTCGTTTCGCCGGCACAGGCCTTTGAAGCCCTTTTTCCCGCACACCGGTTCACGTCGATCCGGCCCGACGGGCCGGTGCTGGCCCTGGATCAGAGCATCCGCATCTATGGGAGGCTCTTTCACGCCGGGCAGACGGATTACTTTACCGTTCATGGGCAGAGCGGAGAAGAACTGCGCCTCGAACTGGCCGTTCCGCGCCTGGATGGGTTGGAGCAGTTTCGCCCATCCATCGCCGTCATCGGACCAGGATTGCCGATGGGTGATCGTGACGGAACCTATTTCACCGTCCCCAACGGACTCGGCGCCCATGTCATCGAGCCGGCGGCGCGAGAGCGGGAGTTGGTCGACGCCATGTCGGGCGCGCCCTTTCGGCTGACACAGGCCTTCCAATTCCGCCTGCCTGCCGCCGCCGATTACTATATCGCTGTTTTTGACAAGTCCGGGGAGCGGGGAAAGTATGTCCTTCACCTGGGACCGGCCGAGGAAACAAGCGTCGTCACGGCGCTCCGGCATCCGATCCGATTTTTTGAGATCCGCGCTTGGTACCATCCAACCCAACTGTTGGCCGTTTTTGCGCTGGCGGTCATGGCCTCGGCTGTCTTTTTCGCCGCCTGGCTCGGGCGAAGGAGAAAAAGAAAGTAGTTTCACACCGGCAGGATCAGTCCTTTCGGACGAACAGCGCGATTCCCGTTCCCGTAGAAGATAGACCGATAAGTTAGGACGTTTTTCCTAGCTTTGGGTATTGCACAAACCTTAAAAATCTGATAACTTTATTTATTAGGAATGATTACTGAAATTTTTTGGAGTGATACATATGACGAATAACAAAAAAGCGATCGTCGTCGGCGCCGGCGCCGGCGGTTTAAGCGCTGCTGTCCGCTTGGCCCACCAGGGTTGGGATGTGACGGTGCTGGAAAAGGAAGCCGCTCCGGGCGGTCGACTGGGCGCCATTGAGGAAGCGGGATACACCTTTGACATTGGTCCGACGATCATGATGATGGATGATGTCTTTCGCGACTTTTTCGCCGAAGTGGGCCGGAATATCGACGATTACCTGGAGTTGGTCCGCCTCAACCCCCTGTACCGGCTCAACTACCAGGACGGCACCGTCATGGCGCTGCCCAGTGACATGAAGGCACTCCTTGACGAGATCCGCCGCATCAACCCCGATGATGTGGATGGGTATCTGCAGTTCCTCTCCCAGATCCACAGCCGGTACATGGCGGCGCGCAAAAAGTTCATCGAAAAGCCCTTGAACAAGCTGGAAGAGTTCTTGACCCTGGACACGCTGACCGGCATGGTCCAGTTGAAGACGCTGAACAACATGTACTCTGATATCAGTCGCTTCATTAAAGACGAGCGCTTGCGCATCGCCCTCACCTTCCAGTCCATCTACCTGGGGATCTCGCCCTTTGACGCCCCTTCCATCTATACGATCATCGCCTACGTGGAGCATGGCGTGAGCGGCGTCTGGTACCCCAAGGGCGGCATGAACGCCATCGGCAAAGCCCTTGTCCGTCTGTTGGGCGAGTTTGGCGGCAAACTGCGCCTGAATGCGGATGTCCAGTCCATCGTCATCGAGGGCGGGCGGGCGCGCGGCGTGCGCCTGGCCAACGGCGAAGAGCTGCGCGCCGATGTGGTCATCTCCAACGTCGACTTCCCCACCTCGATGGAGACGCTGATCGCGCCGGAACACCGGGGCAAATACACGCCCCAGAAGCTGGAGAGCATGACCAACTCCTGCGGCGCCCTCATGCTCTATCTCGGCGTCAATCGCCGGTATGAGAACCTGGATGTCCATAACATCTACTTCACCCGCGACTACAAAGAGACGTTGGACCAGATCTTTGAGCAGGATGCCTTGCCCGATGATCCGGCCATTTACCTGTATTCGCCGACGCGGATCGATCCGTCTGTTGCGCCCCAGGATAAAGAACTCATCTATGTGCTCGTTCCTGTGCCCAACCTGTCGAGCGGCATCGACTGGGAGACGGAATTGCCCCGATTCCGCGAAAAGGTGATCGCCAAGCTGGAGCGAGCCGACCTGCCCGATCTGCGCCAGCACATCGAGTTCGAAAAGATCTATACGCCCCACACCTTCAAGCAGCGCTTCAACCTCTTCCAGGGGGCGGCCTTCGGTTTGGCGCCGACGCTGCTCCAGTCGGGTTACTTCCGTCCCCACATCTCCTCTGACGATGTGGAGAACCTCTACTTTGTCGGCGCCAGCGTCCATCCTGGCGGCGGGGTGCCTGTCGTCATGACCTGCGGCAAGCTGGCAGCCGATCTGATCCTGAAGGAAAACGGCGCGCCAGCGGTCCAATGGCCGAAGCCAGCCGTGTAGCCGGAGAGACGACGAAAAAAATAACGTTGTAAACCAGAAGGTGAGAATAATAAGGAAAGCGTGGCCTCTTCATGAGCGGCCACGCTTTTTCACATCGAGGGGAAATTTTATGAATTCTTATCTTGGGGTTGCCGAAGTGCAGACAAAACCGATATAATGTCTACCATACAGAGAAACATTCCTCCCCAGATGGACAGAGGTGAAATCAGTGAACGATGGGGGAAAGCGTTTCTACCTGGTCGACGGCGACATCCTTCCAGAAGCGATCCTGAAGACGGCTTTGGTCAACGAGATGTTGGCCAAAGGCGAGGTGACCAAGGTGAGTGAAGCGGTCGAAAAGGTGGGTCTCAGCCGGAGCGCCTACTATAAATATAAGGACGGCGTTCTGCCTTTTCGGGAAACCGGACGTTCCAACATCGTATCGGTCAGCCTGATGCTCGAACACCACCCCGGCATCCTCTCGCGGGTGCTCAACACGGTGGCGGCGATGGAGGGCAATATCCTGACGATCAACCAGTCCGTTCCGGAAAAAGGCCTTGCGCCTGTGGCTTTTGTGTTGGATAGAAGCCGGATGTCTGTCGACCTGCCGCGGCTCCTGGCCGAACTGAGGCAGTTGACCGGCGTTCGGAGCGCCCAGTTGGTGGGCAGCGAAGAGGAATAGCGGAAGAATAAGTGAGGTGCATCGAATGAAACAACCTATCATGGTCGGTTTGCTCGGGCTGGGAACGGTCGGCGGCGGCGCCCTGCGCATCCTGCAAAACCGGGTCGAGGACATCGCCCAGCGTTTGGGCCGGCCTGTGCAGGTCAAAAAAGTGCTCGTCCGCAACCTGCAGAAACCGCGGCCGGTGGTCATCGATCCGGCCCTGTTGACCGACAACCCCGCCGATATCCTGGAAGACCCTGAGATCTCCATCGTTGTCGAACTCATGGGGGGCATTCATCCCGCCCTTGATTATATCCGATCGGCCCTGAAAGCGGGCAAAAATGTGGTCACCGCCAACAAGGACCTGATGGCCGTCCATGGCCGGGAACTCTTTGCACTGGCGGAAGCGAAGGAACTGGATCTGGAGTTCGAAGCCTCCGTCGCCGGCGGCATCCCCATCATCCGTCCCCTCAAGGTCTGCCTGGCCGCCAACCGCATTGAGGAACTGAAAGGCATCATCAACGGCACGACCAACTTCATCCTGACGAAGATGACCCAGGAAGGCAGCGATTTCGGCGAGGTGCTGAAGGAAGCCCAGGCGCTGGGCTATGCCGAGGCCGATCCGACGGCTGATGTGGAGGGTCTCGACGCCGCCCGCAAGCTGGCCATCCTGGCCTCGATCGCCTTCAACTCCCGGATCACCCTGAATGACGTCTATGTCGAAGGGATCACCAAGGTGACGGCCCGCGACATCCAATACGCCCGCCAGATGGGCTACACGATCAAACTGCTCGGCATTGCCAAAGAGGTGGAAGGCAAGGTGGAGGCTCGCGTCCATCCGGCCATGATCCCTGACTGCCACCCCCTGGCCGCCGTTAACGACGCTTTCAACGCCATCTTTGTCAAAGGTGACGCCGTCGGCGAGACCATGTTCTACGGCCGCGGCGCCGGTGACATGCCGACCGGCAGCGCCGTCGTCGGCGATATCATCGATGTGGCCCGCAACATCATCAACGGCCACACGGGCCGCATCTCTTGCACCTGCTACCACCAAAAGCCGGTCCGCACGATCGGCGAGATCGAGTGCAAATACTTCCTGCGCCTGGTGGTGACCGAGAAGCCCGGCGTACTTGCCTCCATCGCCGGCGTCTTTGGCGACCAGGGCGTCAGCATCCAGACGCTGATCCAGCAGGAGACGATGGGCGACAACGCCGAGATCGTGCTGGTCACCCATCCTGTCCGCGAAGACAACCTGAAAAAAGCGCTGCAAACGCTGTCGGAAATGCCGATTGTCGAGCGCGTCGGCAGTGTCATCCGCGTGGAGCGCGGTTGAAGAAGCGAGAGGAGAAAGAACCAATGATTAGGCAGGGCATCATCCCTACATTTAAAGAATATTTGCCGGTGACCGACAAGACGCCCATGGTGTCCCTCTGTGAGGGCAACACGCCCCTCATTCCGGCGCCGCGGCTGTCGAAACAGATCGGCGCGGAACTCTACTTCAAATATGAGGGCCTCAACCCGACGGGCTCCTTCAAAGACCGGGGCATGGTGATGGCCGTCGCCAAGGCCGTGGAAGAGGGCGCCCAGGCGATCATGTGCGCCTCCACGGGCAACACCTCGGCCGCCGCCGCCGCCTATGCCGCCCGCTGCGGCATCAAGTGCATCGTCCTCATTCCGGAAGGCAAGATCGCCCTCGGCAAGCTGGCCCAGGCGCTGATCTACGGCGCCAAGGTCATCGCCATCGAGGGCAACTTCGATGAAGCCCTGAAGATCGTTCGCGACATCTGCGCCAAACACCCCATCACCCTGGTCAACTCGGTCAACCCCTACCGGATTGAAGGGCAGAAGACGGCGGCCTTCGAGGTCTGCCAGCAACTGGGCGACGCGCCCGATTACCTGGCCATCCCCGTCGGCAACGCCGGCAACATCACGGCCTACTGGAAGGGCTTTGTCGAGTGGAAACAGGCCGGCCAGGTGGATAAGACACCCAAGATGATCGGCTTTGAAGCGGAAGGCGCCGCCGCCATCGTCTTCGACCGCGTGATTGAAAAACCGGAGACGGTGGCGACGGCCATCCGCATCGGCAACCCCGCCTCCTGGCAGGGCGCCGTGGCGGCCGCCCGCGACTCCGGCGGCTTCATCGATTATGTGACTGACGAAGAGATTCTCGAAGCCTATGGCATGCTCGCATCTCAAGAAGGCATCTTCTGCGAACCGGCGTCAGCGGCTTCCCTGGCCGGTGTGATCAAAAAACGCAAGGCCGGCATCCTGCCGGAAGGGGCGAAGATCGTCTGCGTCCTCACCGGTCATGGCCTGAAAGACCCTGACAATGCGATCAAAACGGTGTCCGGCGGCCCGATCATGGTGCCGGCCACAGAAGAGGCTGTTCTGCGGGAGGTTTTTTAACGATGCGCCAAGCCGCCTCTCCCACGGTGCGTGTGATCGTTCCGGCGACGACGGCTAATCTGGGGCCCGGTTTTGACTCCCTGGGTATGGCCCTCGATCTCTACAACCATGTGGAATTGACAGAAACGGGCGAGGGGTTTGTCGTCGACGTGGAAGGGGAAGGCGCTGCCACCATCCCCAGAAACGAGACGAACATCGTCTTGCGCGTGGCCCGGCAAGTCTACAGCCTGTCCGGGCGAACGCCTGCTGGCCTGAAGCTCAAACTGATCAACGAGATCCCCGTGGCCCGTGGCCTCGGCTCCTCGGCGGCGGCGTTAGTCGGCGGCGCCGTGGCGGCCAACGAACTCTGCGGCAATCAACTCAGCGATCAGGAGATCCTGGAGATCGTCACCGGCTTTGAAGGCCACCCCGACAATGTGGCGCCGGCGCTTTTCGGCGGTGTCGTTGTTTCGGCCATGATCGCCGAGGGCGACCGGTCGGAAGTGGTCAGCCGCAAAATCCCGCCGCCCTATGGGATGCGCGCCATCGTCGCCATCCCCGATTTTCCCCTGGCCACCAAGAAGGCCCGCAACGCCCTGCCGGCCCAGGTGCCCTTCAAAGACGCCGTTTTTAACGTGTCGCGGACCAGCATGGTCATCATGGCCTTTATCCACAACGACTGGGACTTGCTGGGGAAGGTGATGGAGGACCGCCTGCACCAACCCTACCGGGAGACGCTGATCCCCGGCATGGGCGATGTCTTCGCCGCAGCCCGGGAGGCGGGCGCGCTGGCGGCGGTGCTGAGCGGCGCCGGCCCGACGCTGATCGCCTTTGCCCGGGAAAACACCGTCGAAGTTGCCAAGGCGATGGAAGAAACCTTCGCCCGTCATGGCGTCGCCTGTATGACAAAAGAATTAAAACCCTGCGCCGTCGGCGCAAAGGTGATATAATCTACAACGTGGTTCGACTAGGTATGACAAAAAAAGAGACCCATTCCAGAGGGCGGCTGGATAGTATATACCAATCGTCCGAGTAAATGGGTTGCCGGGTTCTGTTTGGTTGTTCTCTACTCTTTTTGTTCATTGCATTTTTCCTGTCCATTTTATTTTTTCCAGTGCCCATTATGCCCTTTATGTACGATTATCGATCTTTGGACTGAGTAAGGAAGTGAACCGAGTTGGCCATCGTTGTACAAAAGTTCGGGGGTTCCTCTGTCGCCAATCCCGAACGGATCATGCGGGTCGCCCGCCGGGTCGTGGAGACGAAAGCGGCAGGCAACCAGGTTGTTGTGATCGTGTCCGCCATGGGGGACAGCACCGACGACCTGATCGATCTCGCCAAACAGATCACGGACAAGCCGAAGGCGCGCGAAATGGACATGCTCCTGGCTACGGGGGAACAGGTGTCCATCGCCCTCTTGGCGATGGCCATCGATAAGTTGGGCCAACCCGTTCTATCTCTGACGGGACCGCAGGTGGGCATCCTGACGGAACATGTCCACGGCAAGGCGAAAATCCTCGATGTCAATCCCGAGCGGCTTCGCCAGGAACTGGACGCCGGCAATATCGTCATCGTCGCCGGTTTTCAGGGCGCCACGGAGACCGGTGAGATCACCACACTGGGTCGCGGCGGCTCCGATACGACCGCCGTGGCGGTTGCGGCAGCCCTGAAAGCGGATGTCTGCGAGATCTTCACCGATGTGGACGGCGTCTATACGACAGACCCGCGCGTTGTGCCGAAGGCCCGCAAACTCCATCAGATCACCTATGATGAGATGCTCGAACTGGCCAGCCTGGGCGCTCAGGTATTGCACCCCCGCTCAGTGGAAGTGGGCAAGGAATACAATGTTCCCATTCATGTGCGGTCCAGTTTCAATCACAATCCCGGAACCATGGTGCAGTAGGTCGTTGACATGATGGAAAAAGATATGATGGTCAGAGGCGTCGCCTATGACCTGAATGTGGCAAAAATCGGACTCTTTGATGTGCCCGACAAGCCGGGAGTCGCCAGCATGCTCTTCAAATCCCTGGCAGAACGGCGGGTAAACGTCGATATGATCATCCAGAGCGCCATGCGCGATGACATGAACGACATCGCCTTCACTGTCGGGAAGGATGAACTGGAAACGGCCGTTGAGGTTGTCAAGGCGGTCAACGAGGCCGTCGGCGCCGGCGGCCTGACCTTTGACGCCAATCTGGCCAAGGTGTCCATCGTCGGCGCCGGCATGGTCAGCCGCCCTGGCGTGGTGGCCATGATGTTTGAATCGCTCGCCGACGAGGGGATCAACATCGACATGATCGCCACATCGGAGATCAAAGTTTCCTGTGTCGTCAGCGCCTGTGACGCCAAACGGGCCGTCCAGGCTATTCACAAGACCTTTGAACTGGAAGGCGATGTGGCGGCCAATGACGAGGGATTCAAAGCCGGTTGAGTGATTTCTGTGTAGAAGCGCAGCCTTTCGATGGGCATACAAAAGCCTTTCCCGGTCGCAATAACTGGGAAAGGCTTTTTTTCGTTTTTGGGAAGAGTGCTGGGCAGCTTTTTCGCGCGACAGGCCATCGGTTCCAGCTAATACCATAGCTCCTTTTGCATGTGTTCCTGTGTCCCGGGAAAGTATAAAGCCGGACATTCATCAAGGAGGGACTGGAAAGCATGCTACAACAGGGACAACAGGTATACGCCTCGCCGGTGAACGCCTTTGGAACCAACCTGGGCGGCGGGATCGCCGGCATGGGCCGCGCCATGGCATCGGGCGCCACGACCGGCATGGGCATGAACGCGGCCGGCGGGCAGCAGCAGTTCGGCGCTCATGAGGTGTTGATGGTTCATGAGGTCCTGCAAGACACGATCGACGGGCTCAACAAGTTCGAACTCTACCGCTCCCATGTGAAGGATTCGCAACTGGCCCGGATTTTGGATAACCAGATCCAGTTCATGCGCACCTGTTACCAGAATACGGTCAACTACCTGCACCATAAAGGACAGAGCAGCGCCGTTCCGTACCGGATACCGCGCACTTCGAGCCCTGCTTACGGGTTGCGCAATCCCCAACCGCAGGAGCCCAACACCTCGGTGAACCAGATGGATGACCGCGATGTGGCTTCGGGGATGTTGGGAAGCGCCAAGTGGTCGGCCGTCTTGCACACCCAGGCGGCCCTCGAATGCGCCGATCCGACGCTGCGGGCGATGATGGTCAGCGGCGCTCAGTCCTGCATCAATAAGGCCTATGAGCTCTTCCAGTTTATGAATCAGCGCGGCATGTATCAGGTGCCGACGTTGGCGGATAAGACGACGAATACCTTCATCCACTCCTACCAGTCGCCGCAAGGCATGGGCATGCAGATGCAAATGCAGTAAGCGTTCCTTGCGCCGAAACTGCTCAATCAACCTCCCTCGAGAACGACCCGGAAAAGCCGTTTGCGGCTGGTCCGGGTCGTTTTGTCATTCCATTAATTCCAAGACTAATCCACGCCGGACTTCGCATACATTTCAAGGAAGGTCGGCATGGGGAAGGGATTGGCTGATTATTTGCTTCGACTCATGCGAGGGTAGGTGAGAAATCGTGAGAGTAATCTACGCCTTTGGATCCCTGGCGCGAAAAAAGATGCGCTTTCTCATCGCTGGATTGATTGCCGGACTTTTTTTAGGGGCATACCCGTTTTTATTCGCCCAAGGCTTGTTGAGCGGGTTGCCTCTCGGACATTCAGACTCAAAAGCCGATCATCCGCCCCAGGTCCAACCATCACCGGAAGATGTATCTCAAGAGAATACCCATTCGCAACCAGAAGAAGCAGTTCAGGAGCACCCCTACGGTCGACCAGTAAAGGGCCCCCTTCACTGGGAACAGGACCCACGTTTTTTGGAGGTTTGCGCAAAACAGAATGCCACCATCCGCATGGGCGCTTTTCAAACAAGACTGCCAGACCCGCTGCCCGGCGAAGAGTTTAACGCCGCTTATGCGGCTGACCTCTTGGCCGGCACAATCATCGAACCGAATCAGGTGTTTTCCATGAACAATACGATCGGTCCTTACACCAAACAGCGCGGTTATCAGGAAGGTCCCTCATATGTGGGTTCGAAGGTTGTGACAACCATTGGCGGAGGTGTCTGCAAAGTTGCCACCACCCTGTACAACGCGGCTGTCCTGGCGAATCTGAAAATCGTCGAGCGGCATCCCCATCTGATGCAAGTCCCCTATGTGCCGCCGGGACAAGATGCGGCTGTTTTTTACGGCGCCCAAGACATTAAGGTCAAAAACGACACCAAGAGCCCGGTGGTGATCTGGGCGAATGCCAATATGGATGAAAATACACTTTACGTCGCCTTTTACGGAAGCGTTGCCCCTCCAAAAGTGATTTGGCATCATAAGATTCTAAACCGTCAGAAAGCGCCGACGCTCTACCGCGCCAACACCGGTCTGAACGAAGGCGAAGAAAAGGTGCTCGTCGATGGCGCTGAGGGATTACAAGTAAAGTCTTGGCTGACGATTGAACAGAGCGATTCGAAAATCATGACAAAAAATCTCGGTGTGGACTATTACAAACCGATGCCAAGAGTAATCGAACGGAAGTCAAAAACTTAGCCGGAGGGATGACGGTTGTATGCCTTTTGGCTCGCCTTTTTTGGCTCCGTCTGTTGGGGGCTGGCGCCAATCTTCGGGAAAGTGGGACTGAGAGGGATCCCCACTATCGACGGGTTGGCTGCCCGCACGCTGATCACGATACTGCTTGTCGGCTTATGGGTGTTGATCAGCGGAAACATCGCTCGCATCAGTGAGATCAGCACGAAGAGTTGGTTTTTTCTTGGATTGGAAGCCTTTTTCGCGACCTTCGCCGGTGACTTGGCCTATTATGCGGCGATCAAAAGGGGGGATATCGGCCAGACGGCCATCGTCCTGGCGTCGTCTCCCTTTATCAGCGTTTTTGCCGGGTCTTTTTTTCTGGGGGAAACGTTGACGATGATGAAGCTGGCCGGCGCTGCCCTGATCGTCTTGGGCGTCGTCCTGATCGGATTCGATGCCATGGGATGACGCCCGGTTCGAATCGATATGGACATGTCATATGCAGGTGGAGGGAGGTCTTGCGGTGACCACTGTCATGGAGTCCTATGAACAGTATGTCAATCCGGCTGCGGCGCGGCTGTTTCGCCTGATGGGGATGAGCGCCGCCGCTGTGCGGGCCGAAGGGAGCTTCGTCTATGACGAAGCGGGGAGGGAGTATGTCGATTTTCTTGGAAATTTCGGCGTTCTCAGCCTAGGGCACCGCCATCCTCGCGTGATCGCCGCTGCGCTGGATCAGTTGAACCGGATGGCACAAACGGCGCGGTTTTTATTGGACGAGCCGACGGCCCGCCTGGCCGAAACCCTGGCGCGCATCACACCCGGCGATCTGCAGTGTTGTTTTTTCGGTAATTCCGGCGCCGAAGCGGTGGAGGCGGCCCTGAAGATCGCCCGACTCGCCACAGGGAAAAGAAGGTTTATATCGACGCTGAACAGCTTTCATGGCAAGACTTTCGGCGCTTTAAGCGTCTCCGGCCGGGAACCGTTCCGGGCGCCCTTTCATCCCTTGCTGTTCCCGGTGACCCATGTGCCTTTCGGCGACATCTCGGCTCTCGAAAAGGCGTTGGCGAAGGAGAGCGATGTGGCCGCCTTTATCGTCGAACCGGTGCAAGGCGAAGGCGGCGTAGTGACGCCCCCGCCGGGGTACCTCAGCGAGGCGTCAGCCCTTTGCCTCCAGGCGGGAGCGCTCCTGATCGTCGATGAGGTGCAGACCGGTCTGGGGCGGACAGGGAGGCTCTTTGCCTGTGAGGAGGAGGGCGTCGTGCCAGACCTGCTCTGCCTGGCCAAGGCGCTCGGCGGCGGCGTCATGCCCATCGGCGCGACGGTCGGCCGCCCTGCCGTCTGGGCGGCGCTGTCGGATCATCCCTGGTTGCACACGAGCACCTTCGGTGGTAACCCCTTGGCGTGCGCCGCTGCCTTGGCCGCGATTGAGGTGACACTGGAAGAGGATTTGGCGGGGCAGGCGCGGGCGAAGGGCGACTGGCTTCTCGGTCGGCTGGAGGCGCTGGCGAGCCGGCATACCCGGGTGATCGACGGCGTACGCGGTCGCGGCTTGTTGATCGGAGTGGAGGTGACCAAGGAAGGCGCCGGAGGACTCATCATCAGCCGGATGGTGGCAGAGCGGATCATCGTCGGTTATACGCTGAACAATCCTCGGGTGATCCGCCTGGAACCGCCCCTGAACGTGCCTTGGGAGGTTCTTGAACGGGTGACTGCGGTGTTGGAAGAGGCGGTCAAGGAGGCGGAAACTTACATAGACGATCTGTGATGTTGCCTGGCGTCGATAGGGCCAATTGAGCGCCGCGACGTTGGCGCTGGAATGCAGGGAGAAGAGGAGTGGTCCCATGCCCTATGTAGAAGAAAGCCTGTGGATCGGGGGATCGGTGCGCAGCGTCTACGCATTAGCCTGCCGGATGGAGGACTATCCCCTCTTTATGTCCGATGTGCGCTCTGTCTGCGTCGTCGAGCGCGGTGAAGGGTATACGGTGACCGATTGGGAGACCGATGCCGACGGGCGTCTCTTCCGGTGGCGCGAACGGGACGATTTCCTCCCCGATGAGGGGCGGATCATCTACCGGCAGATCGAAGGGGATGTAAAACGCTTCGAGGGGGAGTGGCGTTTTCGGGAACAGGGAGAGGGATGTGAAGTGACCCTGACCGTTGACTTCGATCTGGGCATCCCGATGCTGGCGCCGCTGCTGCACCCGATCCTGGTGAAAAAGGTGCGGGAGAACTCGCGGGCCATGCTGTTCGCCATCAAGGAAAAGGTAGAAGGGTAAGCGAAAAAGGACCGGCCTGGTTGGGCCGATCCTTTTTGCTGCTTTATTTTTGAATGTGGACGGCTGTTCCGACGGAAACCAGCGGGTAGATCTCTTCCACATCCCGGTTGGACAGACCGACACAGCCATAGGTCCAGTCTTTGCCGAACTCGACGGAACTGCCGCCGTGAATCCCGACAGCGCCGCCCAGCGCCGTCTCCTGCGGCGGTGTGAGGCCGTTGTTGTTGGCATAGACGATGGCATTGTAGGTCTGCTGATCGATCAGACCTTGGGCGAGACCGCGTTCACCGGCTTCGATGTTCGGGTAGCTGAGGCGCATCCAGCGGGTGCCCAGGAACTCATCGGCAGGGCTATAGACGATTTTTTCTGTGATATACAGGTTGCCTTCCGGCGTTTTGCGGTCACCCTGCACCTGCTTGTCACCGAGGCCGCCTTCGCCCAGTTCCACGTGATAGGCTTTCAGCGCTTTGCCGTTGGACATGATGGAGAGGGTGTGGTCCGACTTGTCCACGAAAATGGACAGGGTGGACGGACTGACTCCTTTGGCCTTGACGATGTCAGCCAGCGGGCTGCGGGGGATCGCCAGCACTCGTCCCGGCGAGATCAGGCTGGAGCCCATGTTGTTGTTTTGTTTCAAGGCATCAACAGTGACGCCGTATTTTTGGGAAATCAAATAGAGAGAATCGCTCTGCTGGACCGTGTAGATGTTCGGACCGCCGGACACCCCGGGCAGATGCAGCGCCTGACCCGGATAGATGGCATCTCCGGACAGGCTGTTGGCGCCCTTCAGCGCCGACAGGGAAAGACCGTGGTTGACGGCCACCCGGTAAAGGGTATCGCCTGCTTGTACGGTATAGAGGCTGGGGTTGGTTTCGGCAGCTTCAGCGCGTTGGGACGGGAGGTTCAATCCCGCGGCAAGCAAGAGTGCGCCGGTGAATATAAAGGAAAATAGGAGTTTTCGTTGCATCGTAGAATCCCCTTTCTGCTTGTATTTTCACTATGTGTATAGTGGTATTCAGCGTCGTTTTGTTAGTCTAGCATAAGCAACGGGCGATATCATTAGTAAATAAAAGGGAACCCGCTAGGCGCCTCTTCCCTTGTGGGGCATCCTAGGAGGGAGATAAATTCATAGCGAGACTAAAATAAATCCGTTATTCAAAAAAACATATACAGATTCCTTACAAACATTCGCTGATTGTGAAATTTTGTTTTTTTTATTATCCAGACATCTACTAGGGCAGGATTTTGTCAGGTGTGCTAGAATTATAATATCGCTGACCGGCCGGAAAGGGGTGTTTTTCGTATGTCAATCAGAATGTGGGAGTCGATCCTGCCTGAATTGTCGAAGGTGCGGGCCCGTCTTGATGACCGTATGCCCGAAATTTCAAAACAACACCTTCGCTTCATGGGATTGGGTTCCTATGATGTGCACAAGATGTTTCCGGCCATTCTGGTGCTGCTCGCGACGCGTATGTTCGGCGCGCCCAGCCTGCAGGCCAACTGCCTGGCGAGCGCTGTCCAGTTTATCCAGACAGGAACGGATATTCACCGGACGATTCCCGATGAAGGTAGAGGCCTTCGCCACCTGGAGCAGGCGACGATTCCTTTCTCCGTGCTGGTGGGCGACCTTTACTACTCCCAGTTTCTATCCCTCCTCTGTGAAGGGGAACTGCTGGAGTACTTGACGCCGATCTCCCGGATGGTCTGCCGCGTCCATGAAGGCGGTGTCCTCCGGAAAGAGCTCGTCGAACCGGGATTCGCCACCGATGAGCATATCATGTCCATGCGTGAGATGGAATTTGCCAGCCTGCCGGCCCTGTCTTGCCGGATCGCCGGCGAACTCTGCGGCGCTTCGCCGAGGCAATTGGCGGCGCTGGAACAGTTGGGACGAGCCGTGGGCCTGCTGGCCGGCTGCCGGATGTTGGCGGCCCCGTCTGATGAGGTCGCCGAGTGGCTTGATGAAGCCCATGAGGCGCTCTGCGCGCTGCCCCAAGGGGCGATGGCCGAGGCATTCCGGGTTTTGCTGTCCCAGTTGGACGGCTGCGCCCGCCATGACGGCCTGAAGCTGCCCCTGGAAAAGCCGCTGCTGGAAGGCATCGTCAAGCCCAGAGTGGTTGTCGTGTGAACAAACAAGCGACTCGATGAGGCCGCCGGATTGTCCGGCGGCTTTTCGACGTGGCGATTTTCGTTGAAGAAGCGCCTCCGGTAATATAAAATAGCGAAGGAAGCGCAAGCTAAAGAACACAGTAAAAGGAAGGCGTGTGTTGCGATCATGGCGGAGGAGTTCCGGTCTGCGGAGGAGAAGGAGCGGTTTATCCAATCCACTTTTTCCGCCATCGCCGCCCGATACGATTTGATGAACCAGGTGATGACCTTCAATTCCGACACCCGTTGGCGGCGCAAAGCGGCGACCCTGTCCCGGCTTCCCGTCGGCGGCGCCGGCCTGGATGTCTGTTGTGGCACGGGGGAATTGGCCCAGGCGCTGGCGGAACGGGTCGGCGCGGGGGGATCGGTCGTCGGCCTCGATTTCAACGCCGACATGCTGACCGTGGCCCGGGAGAAACAGCGGGAAGGCAAGCTGGCCCGGCAGATCGAGTTTATCCAGGGAAACGCCATGGAACTGCCTTTTCCCGATAACCGGTTTGATACGGCCACCATCGGCTTCGGCTTGCGCAATGTGCCCGATTTTCGCCAGGCGCTGCGGGAGATGACTCGCGTCGTCAAGCCGGGCGGCACGGTGGTTTCGCTGGAGACGTCAAAACCCCAGTCATGGCCGATGAAGCCCCTTCATGGGTTTTATGTGGATCAGCTGGTGCCCATCATCGACCGGCTGTCGGTGGGACAAAAGGGTCCCTACGCCTGGTTGGCCCGGTCGGCGCAGGCCTTCCTCCCTCAGGAGGAGTTGAGCGCTGTCTTCCGGGAGGTCGGTCTGACCCAGGTCCGCTATGATAATCTCTTTGGCGGTGTCGCCGCCATTCATGTCGGTTTCAAACCGGATAGAGCAACCCATTGATCCCCCACCCGCGACGGAGAGTCGTCCTGGCGTTTCTGAGGGCGATTTCTCCGTTTTTTCGTTGGCGGCCGGAAAAAACGGGGGAAGCTAACATAGAGGAGGAATCGCACCTTGGCTTTTCGCGACATTCGTGAGTTTATCGAGGAACTGGAGAGACGGGGCTGGCTGAAGCGCATCAAGGCCGAAGTGGATCCCTACCTGGAGATTGCCGAGATCACCGATCGAGTGGGCAAGCAGGGCGGTCCGGCCTTGCTCTTTGAAAACGTGAAGGGATCGGACATGCCTGTACTGACGAACACGGTCACCTCCTATGAACGCCTGCACCTGGCCATGGGTGTCAACCACCTCGACGAAATCGGCGACGAGATCATGAGCTTTCTCCAGGTTCCTGACGTGTCGACGTCATCGTTCTTCGATAAACTGAAAGCCCTGCCGAAGCTGGCCCAGATCGGGAACTTTTTGCCGAAGACGGTGCGCACCGGTCCGGTGAAAGAGGTTATCGACCATGACCCGGATCTGACCAAAATCCCGGTGCTGACCACCTGGCCCGACGATGGCGGCCCCTTTATCACCTTGCCCATGGTCTTCACCAAAGACCCGGTCACAGGCAAGCGCAATGTGGGCATGTACCGCATGCAGGTCTATGATCGCAATACGACGGGCATGCACTGGCACATGCACAAGCAGGGCGCCCAGCACTTGGCTGAGGCGAAAGGGAAGTCGAAGCGGATGGAGGTGGCCGTCGCCCTCGGCGGCGATCCGGTCCTTTCCTATTCGGCGACGGCGCCCCTGCCGCCCGGGATCGATGAGATGCTGCTGGCCGGCTTTTTGCGCAAAAGCCCCGTCGAGATGGTCAAGTGCGAGACTGTCGACATCGAGGTGCCGGCCAACGCCGAGATCGTCCTGGAAGGGTATGTCGATCCGGAGGAACTGCGCTGGGAAGGTCCCTTTGGCGACCACACGGGCTACTACTCGCTGGCTGATTACTACCCGGTCTTCCATGTCACCTGTGTCACCCGCCGCAAAAACCCCATCTACCCGGCGACGGTGGTGGGGCGTCCGCCCATGGAGGACAGCTACCTGGGCAAAGCGACGGAACGCATCTTCCTGCCGCTGCTGAAGCTGGTGGTGCCGGAAGTGGTGGACATGAACCTCCCCTGGGAGGGCGGCTTCCACAACCTGGTCGTCGTCTCCATCAAGAAGAAATACCCCGGCCATGCCCGCAAGGTCATGTGTTCCCTCTGGGGCATGGGCCAGATGATGTTTGCCAAGACGATTGTCGTCGTCGACGAGGATGTCAACGTGCAGGACATGAGCGAGGTCTGGTGGCGGCTGTTCAACAACATTGACCCGCGCCGGGACATCATGTTTGTCGATGGACCCGTCGACGCCCTCGATCATGCGGCGCCGCTGCCTCATTACGGTTCGAAAATGGGCATCGACGGCACCCGCAAGTGGAAGTCGGAAGGGCACACCCGCGACTGGCCTGAGGTGATGGTCATGTCGCCGGAGGTGCGTGAGCAGGTGGCGAAACGCTGGAAGGAATACGGTCTCGATTAAATAACAGATCGGGAATGCGCGTACAGGGGCGCACATGAGCTAGAAACGGCGCCGCTTCGTCACGGGAGGGGATACATCTTGTCCAATTCCACTAGCGCGTTGGGACGGGTCGGCACGTTCCTGGAAATGATCAAGTTTGAGCACACCATCTTTGCGCTGCCCTTTGCCTACATGGGCGCGTTGTTGGCCCAGATTCGCCTTCCCGACTGGCCGGTCCTCTTTTGGATCACCATGGCCATGGTGGGGGCGCGGACGGCGGCCATGACCTTGAACCGGCTCATCGACCGCCACATCGACCGGAAAAACCCGCGCACGGCCAACCGGGCCATGGCCCGGGGGATCATCGGCGCCGGCGAAGCCTGGTTCTACGTAGCCCTCAGCTTTGTGTTGCTGCTGTTTTCAGCAGCCATGCTCAACAGGACCGCCCTGTTGCTGTCACCGTTGGCCGTCTTTGTGCTCGTCCTCTACTCCTACACAAAACGGTTTACCTGGGCCTGCCACGTTGTGCTCGGCCTGGCCCTGGGGGCTGCGCCCATGGGCGCCTGGATCGGCGTCAACGGGGCGGTCGATCCGCCCGTCGTCGTGCTGGCCTTCGCCGTCCTCTTCTGGTCGGCCGGGTTCGACGTGATCTATGCCTGCCAGGATGCCGATTTTGACCGGTCGCAGGGACTTCATTCGATTCCCGCTCGCTTCGGCATCGCCCGGGGACTGATGATCTCGCGATTGCTCCATGTGATCGCGCCGGCGCTGTTGCTGGTCGTCGGCCTCATGCTCGGCCTGGGAACCTTTTACTATGCCGGTGTGGCGATCTCGGCCGGTCTGCTGGTCTATGAACATACCCTTGTGTCTCCCAAGGACCTGAGCCGTCTTGACGCTGCCTTCTTCGCCATGAACGGCTATATCAGCATGACCATGTTTGTATTTACCTTACTGGATATCTTTTTTTAAGAACGGGGTGACATGAATGGAGGGTTTCTTTTCCCACAGCCCTCTGGCTGATCTGATTCCCAAGGTGCAGGCGGGGGAACGGCTTTCCAGAGAAGACGGGGTGCGCCTCTTCGCATCGGATGACCTGCTCACCATCGGCTACCTGGCCGATCTGGTCCGCCGGCGGAAGAACGGCGATAAGGTCTACTTCATCAACAACCGCCACATCAACCCGACCAATGTATGCGTCAACCGATGCAAGCTCTGCGCTTTCGGCGTCGACAAAGGAACCGAGCAGGCCTACCTCTTGGATCTGGAGACCATCGAGGAGAAGGTTCGCCAGTCCCTGGCGTCCAAGCCCTCGGAGATCCATATCGTCGGCGGTCTTGATCCAGACGTGCCCTTTCAGTTCCAGGTGGACATGCTCCGGCGGGTGAAGGCGATCATGCCGGAGACGATCATCCAGGCCTTTACGGCTGTGGAGATCGACTTCTTCGCCGGGCAGACAGGCAAACCGGTGGGCGAGGTGCTGGCGATCCTGCGGGAAGCCGGGTTGGATTCCCTGCCAGGCGGCGGCGCTGAAGTCTTCAGCCCCCGTGTCCGTGAGAAGATCTGTCCGAAAAAAATCTCCGGCGATCGCTGGCTGGAGGTCCATGGCGAGGCCCACAAGCTGGGGATGAAGACGAACGCCACCATGCTCTACGGCCACATCGAGACGCCGGAGGAGCGGGTCGACCACCTGATCCGCCTGCGGGAGCAGCAGGACAAGACCGGCGGCTTTTTGACCTTTATTCCCCTGGCTTTCCATCCGAAAAATACGGAACTGGAGACGATGGGCCTGTCCCGCACGACCGGGTACGAGGATTTGAAGGTCCTCGCTGTGGCGCGGTTGATGCTCGATAACTTCGACCATATCAAGGCCTTTTGGATCATGATCGGGCCAAAACTGGCCCAGGTGTCGCTCGCTTTTGGCGTTGACGATATCGACGGCACCGTCGTGGAGGAGAAAATCACTCACGCCGCCGGCGCGGAAGCCGGGATGGTCATGACCCGGCGCGAACTGGTCGCCATGATTCGCGCAGCGGGACGGACGCCGCTGGAGCGGGACACCCTCTACAATATTGTGCGGAGGGAGTTTTAGCGATGATTCGATTGGGACGCGTGGATTACCTGAATGTGTTGCCCGTCTATTATGCCTTTGAATCGGGTGCCGTTCCCTTGACAGCCGAGTTTGTGCGCGGCGTGCCGGCCCTGTTGAATGGGAAGTTTCTATCGGGCGAACTCGATATCACGCCGATTTCCTCCATCGCTTACGCCGGCCAGCCCCAAGCCGGATGGGTGCTGCCCGATGTGTCGATCAGCGCCGACGGGCGGGTGGCGTCGATCCTGCTCTTCACACGCCGGCCGATCCGGGAATTGCGCGGCGAAACCTTGGCTGTCACCACCTCGTCGGCCACCTCGGTGGCGCTCCTGAAAGTGCTCTTGGCGCGCCATTACGGCGTTCGTTGCGAACTTTCGCCGCAAACGCCGGACCTGGCTTCCATGCTGGCCGATCACCCGGCGGCGCTGCTCATCGGCGATGACGCCTTGCAGGCCGCAGAGGCCTTGCGCCAGGGCGGCCTGAGCGGACTGGGGCTTCACGATGTGATCGACCTGGGTCTCGTCTGGAAGGAGATGACGGGGCTGCCCATGGTCTATGCCCTCTGGGCGATCCGCCACGACTATGTGCAGCGTCATCACGGCGAGATCGAACGGGTTGCGGAAGCATTCCGCCATGCCCGGAGATGGTCTGATGAGCGCCGGCAGGAGGTGCTCGTCGAGGCGCGGCGCCGCTACGACTTCCCGGTGGAACTGCTGCAAGACTATTTCCGGACGATCCGCTACGATCTGGACAATCTCTACCAGCACGCTGCCGAGACCTTTTTCGCGGAAGCGGCGAAGGTCGGCGTCCTGCCGGCGCCGGTGAAGCTAAAGGTGTGGGGTCAAGATGAGGGATAGGGTCACAGCCGATTGGCAAAGGGTTCTGCAAAAGGCTCGACGCGGCGAACGGCTCAGCCTGGAGGAGGGCGTCCTCCTCTTGAACGAGGCGGAACTGCTTCCCTTGGGCGCGGTGGCCCGGGAGGTGAGTGAGCGGATGCACCCCGGCGGACGGGTGACCTTTGTCATTGACCGGAATATCAACTACACCAACATCTGTGTCACCGGTTGCCGCTTTTGCGCCTTCTATCGTTCGCCAGGCCATCGGGAGGGGTACGTCCTTTCTCAAGAAGCGCTTTTTCAAAAGATCGAAGAGACAGTCGCTGTCGGCGGCACTCAGATCCTGATGCAGGGGGGCATCCACCCCGAATTGGGATTGGAGTGGTTTGAAGATCTCCTGCGGGCGATCAAGGCTCGATTCTCCATCCATATCCATTCCTTTTCGCCGCCGGAGATCGTCTTTCTGGCTGATAAAGAGGGCCTCTCCCTGGAAACCGTCATCGGTCGTCTCCACGCCGCCGGCCTCGATTCCATCCCTGGCGGGGGGGCCGAGATCCTCGATGATCGGGTGCGCCAGGCGATCAGCCCGCGCAAGATCGGTTGGCGGCGATGGATGGATGTGATGCAGGCGGGCCACCGTCTCGGGCTGCGGACCACGGCGACGATGATGTACGGCTCTGTGGAAAGCCCGGAAGAGCGGATCCGGCATATGATCCGGGTTCGGGAGGCCCAGGACGAGACGGGAGGCTTTACGGCTTTCATTCCCTGGAGTTATCAGCCTGCTCATACCGAACTGGGAGGAACAGGCACGACCGGTGTCGAATACCTGAAAACTCTTGCCCTTTCGCGGCTGATGCTTGATAATGTTGCCAATATCCAAGCCTCTTGGGTCACCCAGGGCGCCAAGATGGGGCAAGTGGCCCTGGCCTTCGGCGCCAACGACTTTGGCGGCACCATGCTGGAAGAAAACGTCGTCCGGGCCGCCGGTGTGCGCCATCGCGTGCCGATGGACGAGATCGTGCGGGCCATTCGCGATGCGGGCAAACGCCCGGCCCAACGTGACACCCTTTACCACATTCTCCGGGAGTTCTGAGGAGGCCGGCGCGATGATGGAATCAACCCAGGAAGAAAAAACCATGCCCTTGACGGAACACCTGGAAGAGCTGCGGACAGTGTTGATCTGGTCTCTGGTGGCGGCGATAGCGGGTACTTTTGTCGCCTACAACTGGAACCAGGAGTTGATCGCGCTGCTGACCAAACCCATGGGCGATTTAGGGATCAAACCGGTCATCGTCCGACCGGCGGAAGGTTTTTTTGCTTCGGTCAAAGTGTCTTTTTTTGCCGGGCTGATCCTCGCCTCGCCGGTCATCCTGTGGAAGGTTTTGTCCTTTGTCATGCCTGCGCTCTATCCCGATGAGCGCAAGTGGGTCTACATCATCCTGCCCATCTCGGTATTTCTCCTGATCACCGGTGTGGTCTTCGCCTTTTATACGGTCTACCCCATCGGGGTCACCTTCCTGATCACCTTCGGCGACTTTACGCCGATGATCTCCATCAGCGAATACCTTTCCTTTGCGCTCTGGTTCATCCTTCCCTTCGGCCTGGTCTTCCAGATGCCCTTGGTGATCATGTTTCTAGTCCGCCTCGGCATCGTCGATTATCGCTTTTTAGCAAAATACCGGCGGTACGCCATCTTGGCCATGTTCATCATCGCCGCTGTCTTTACGCCGACGCCGGATGTGATCTCACAGACCCTGATGGCGGGACCCATGTACCTGCTCTATGAGATCAGCATCTGGATCGCCCGCTGGATTTCGCCGAAGAAACCGGCGGAGGCGGCGGAAGAAAACGCATTGACCCGTGATGTTCCTTGAGGATAAAGGGAAATCAATGGTGATCATGAATCAAAAGCGAGCCTGGTTTGGCATCGCTTTTTTTTGCTCCTTTTACTGGATTTGCAATCGGAGAGGCAGAGTGAAATGAAAAGTATGCTATAATCACAGTAACACGTCAGGAACTCGGTCATGCCCGGCAAACGTACCTGCAGATCCGGCTGAAGAAAGGGACAGGAAAGGAGTCGACCGATGAGAGTAGAGTGGACGGACAAGTTGTCCATCGGAATCGGCATTATTGATGATCAACACAAGAAACTGGTGGAACGGGTCAACGCCTTTGTGGACGCGGTGGAATGCCGGGATACCCGCAAAATCGAAGAGACAGTCAATTACCTGATTGGGTATACGATTCAACACTTCGGCGCCGAAGAACTGATCATGCTCCGCAATGGGTACAGCGAGTTCAAACGGCACCGGGAAGAACATAACTGGTTTATCAACGCCATCTATGACGTCAATAAAGAGTTGCTCGATCAAGGACTCAGCGACGAGCGCTTAAGCCAGGTGGAGGAAATGCTGGCCGGTTGGATCGTCAACCACATCCAAGTCGTCGACAAACGCCTGGCCGAAGTCATCCGGTGACCAGCGAAATATTTGAGGTGAAACGATGAAGGATATTATCCGCGATATGAGTGACTTTCATCTCGATGTGCTGCGGGAAATCAGCAACATCGGCGCTGGAAACGCAGCCACGGCGTTGTCACAACTGCTGGGCAAGCCAGTGAACATGCGGGTCAGCCGGGTTATTCCGATGCCCTTTAACGACGTCACCGAGTATGTCGGCGGCGCTGAAAATCTGGTGACCACTGTTTTCTCCCGCATCGATGGCGATATCACCGGCAACATGCTCTTTGTGATGGGCGCCGCTGATGGCGGGGCGCTGGTCCGTCATATGGCCGGTGACAACGGCGAGGGGGATGGCGAACTTTCGGAGTTTGCCCAGTCTGTGCTTCAAGAGGTGGGCAATATCCTCTCCGGCTCTTACCTGACGGCCCTCTCTGATTTTACCGGCTTTGATCTGCGGACGAGCGTGCCCTGTCTCTGTGTCGATATGGCCGGCGCCATTTTGAGTTTTGGTCTGATGGAGACCGGAAAAAGCAGCGATTACGCCATCCTGATCGACGCCGAGATCCTCCCCGGCGGGAACGACCAGAACGGTGATGTTCAGAGCTCTTCGGGACACATCTTCCTGTTGCCCGACCCGGAGTCTTTTCATAGAATCTTTTTTGCTTTGGGAGTACATCGCTATGGCAGTAATTAAAGTCGGCATCGCCGATTCCAATGTCGCCAAAGCGCCTGACTCGATCTGCACCCTTGGACTCGGTTCCTGTGTAGGCGTTACCCTCTTTGACGACGCGAAAAAAATTGTGGGAATGGTTCACGTGATGTTGCCGTCAACAGAACTGGCCCGGTCCAGTTCCTACAAAAAGGCCAAGTTCGCCGACTCGGGCGTTCCGGAACTGGTCGACATGCTGGTGCAGGCCGGGGCTTCGCGCATGCGGCTAAAGGCGAAGATGGCAGGCGGCGCTCGCATGTTCAGTTTTGAGGACAGCGCCAAGGGCATCGGTCAGCGCAATATCGAGGCCTGCAAAGAAATCCTGCGCAAACTGGGCATCCCGATCATCGCCGAAGACACAGGAGGCAGCCACGGCCGGACGATCGAGGCTTTTTCCGATACGGGCGTGCTCGAAGTGAGGACTGTGTCCAAGCCGGTGATCCGGATTTGACCTTCAAGGTCAACGATGAAGCGAGGAACATGCAGTTTTCCATTCCAATCGGGGATAGATTGGATCCAATAGAAGAACGCCCTGCCGTTGTTGACGCGGCAGGGCGTTGTCAGTTTTCATCACATCGGGTTGATTAGGTTGGGTTGATCAGAGCGATTCCTGGGCGGGATGACGTGGGGTGGTATCGATGCCGCTTCTCTTGATCGTGCCCCGCGGGCAGGCGCTGGCGCATTCGCCGCAACGGATGCAGGCGTTATCGGTGATGGTCGCCCGGTGGTTGGCGTCCTTGTAACTCACAATCGGGATCTGCATGGGGCATTGGCGTTCACAGAGGCGGCACTCCTTGCAGTCTGAGGCGATTGTCATCGCGCCGCCGCGACCCCGGAGCGCGCCCACCCAGCTGGCCATGGCGCCCATGGGGCAGATGACGCACCAGGAGCGGGTTTTGTAGAGAAGGCCCACGACGAGACCGATGGTCCCTGAGATGATGCCCATGGTGACGAAGACAGAACCGATTTTTTCGATGTCGCCGCCGGTCAGGCTAAGCCGCCAAATAAAGGCGGACATAAAGACGGCGAAAAAGATGTTGCGGGCGTGTTTTGATTTTAGCCAGGCGGGGATGGGCTTTTTTCGGTTGAAAGCGAGGAATTTGTCGTAGAGAAGTCCCCGGGGGCATAAGCCGCCACACCACTTGCGACCGGCAACGGTGGAGATGCCGATGGCGGTGGCCATGCAGAGGGCCATGACGTAGCCGAAGAGGGGATAGTAGAGGCCTAAGGAGAGGTAGGCCAAAGGGATGAGAAAAGCGATGCTCTTGTATTTTTGCAACACAGGAGATACCCCTTTCATGTAATGTCGTCGCTATTATAGCATCGACACAACATTACTGCATAGGGGTATGGGGTATATTTTTCAAAATAATCGGATGCACTGAGTGGGCCCGGCGCTTTCTCAAACGATAAAAAACGCCGGTATGCGATCTTCGCATCCGGCGTCAGGTGAACGATGGACTCAATTGTTGCGTTGCCGGCTGCGATAGGGCATCGTGGCGATTTGTGAATTACTGCTGCAGCCGCTCGGCGATGACCCGGGCCACATGAACACCGCTGGCGCTGGCCTGGGAGAGGCCGCGCGTCACGCCGGCGCCGTCGCCGATGGCAAACATGTTGGCGATCTCTGTCTCCAATTGAGTGGTCAGCTTGAGGCGGGAACTGTAGAACTTCACTTCCACGCCGTAGAGCAGGGTGTCGTTGTTGGCCATGCCCGGGGCGACTTTGTCAAGGGCGTAGATCATCTCGACGATGTTGTCCAGGTGGCGTTTCGGAAGGACGAGGCTGAGATCGCCCGGGATGGCCTTCAAGGTCGGCTTGGTGAAGCTCTGGGCGAGGCGGTGTTCGTTGGTGCGGCGGCCTTTGACGAGGTCGCCGAAGCGCTGGACGAGGACGCCGCCGCCAAGCAGGTTGGAGAAAGAGGCGATCCGCTTGCCATACTGGTGCGGTTCGTTGAAAGGTTCGGTGAAACGGTTGCTCACCAACAAGGCGAAATTGGTGTTGCGGCTGTGCAGTTTTTCGTCGCGGTAGCTGTGGCCGTTGACGGTGATGATGCCGTCGGTGTTTTCGGCGACCACATATCCGTAGGGGTTCATGCAGAAGGTGCGGACCAAGTCGCCGTACTGCTTGGTCCGGTAGACCAGTTTGGCCTCATAGACCTCGTCGGTGATGTGTTGGAACACTTCCGCAGGAATCTCCACGCGCACACCCACGTCAACCTGGTTGTTAAAGAGGGATAAACCGAGGCTCTTGCACTGGCCGGCAAACCACTCCGAACCGGCTCGGCCGGGGGCGGCGATCAGGTAGTCGCATTGGATCTTCTCCGATTTGCCGATATCGAGCAGGAAGCCCTTTCCCTGCGGGGTGATGGCCGAAACGGGCGTCCGGAAAAGGAGGGTCACTTTCTGATCGAGGTATTCAAAGAGGCTCTTCAGGATCTGCAGGTTGTTCTCTGTGCCCAGGTGACGCACCTTGGCGTGAAGCAGATGCAGGTCATGGGCGAGGGCTTTTTTGCCGATGGTGCTTTTCTCGGTGCTGAACAGATCGGAGGGCGCGCCGTACTGCAGGTTGATCCGGTCCACATAATCGATAAGTTCCATTACGTCCTGTGTAGAGAGGTACTCCTGGAGCCAGCCGCCGAATTCGGTGGTAAAGTTATACTTGCCGTCGGAGAAAGCGCCGGCGCCGCCGAAGCCCCGCATGATATCACAGGGGTTGCACTTCACACAACGGGTCGATTTTTTCTCAGCGATGGGGCATTTTCTTGAATAGATATCGCTGCCCGCTTCCAGGATGATCACACGGGCGGTAGGACAGGTGACGACAAGTTCGTAGGCCGCAAAAATAGCGGAAGGTCCGCTGCCGATGATCGCCACATCATACTTGTTCATCCGGACATATCCCCTCGCGTTTTACTTGTTGACAAACCATCGGATATTATACGAAAAGGGATATGAAAAGTAAATGACCAATTGCACAAGTTAACGAATTATTATTTTCCAGGGCGGCAGGGCCTTGAGAGGGGACCTATCGGGAGCAGCGAGCCAACAGTGGGCTCGCTCTATGAGGAGACGCAGTGAATAGGAAAAGATCCAGCCAAATTTGGGCAAAGGCTTGAAAAATTTTCAGGGCTGAATTATAATAAAAGAAAATTAACACATTCACAAAGTCTCGGCCAGATGAAAGACCGATGTAGGTCCGATGAAATGGAAATAGGGCAAGGAGGCGCGTGAAAATGACGCAAGCAATCGTGAATCTGTTTCCCGCCCCGGAAGTCGATCCCTTGCTGATGTGTGTGCACCAACCCCATGAATGTGTTCATTGCGGCGGTTGCGGATTCTCAATGTTGGAACAGGAAGAATCTACGGAAATGCATTGAGCGTCCTCGATTGTTTGTCAGGAAACAAAAGGTCGACAATATGGGCCGGAAAAGCAAAAACGCAGGGGCGTCGCCTCCTGCGTTTTTGTTATAGGGAGAGGCGACGATCATCCTTCCGCTGGCCACCGGCTCAAGAGTTCCCGGAAGAGATCATAATCCGCATGGACGCGCCGAGCGTACTCCAGTGCCCACTCGGTGATCTGAAGGAGGAAACCGCCGGCGTCACGATCGATGGCTTCGGCGATGGCCTCTTCACTGTGATGGGGGAGCAGCAAGCGTTCCACATCGGCGTCGGCTCGCGCATGGATTTTGGCGGTGATGCGGCCCATCAAGGCCACCGTTTCAGCCAGTTCGTCGCCATCGGCCACCGTCTCGGCCTTCAGTTTCTTTTTAAACGGACAGCGCTCCCGCACATAAAAGTCTTCGCCGTTGATGGTCAGGTAGCCCAGGTAGGGATCAGCCCGGTGTTGCATCGCCTTTTGGGTCGTCACGACCCGCTTGCCCTGGTGATCAAACCATCGGAAGAAGGATTCCTGATAGGGGAGAAAACAGGCGGGAATGGGCGTCCGCACCGCTTTGGCCTCGAGAATCAAATCATCGTGGTGGCAGCCGGCATCGCCTTCGACGAGAATGTAGTAGCGTGGCAAGCCGATGGAGGCCGTACCGGAACCGCTCTTGACAGCCACATCTTCGATCCGGTAAAAATCGGGCTTTTCGCGCACCACGGTGTCGATGGAGTCAATGTAATCAGGCCAGAGGCTCATCAGATCCTTGCGCAAGCCATCGCTAGCCGGCGTGATCTCTTCGCTCGAAAGAAAGCGGTGGGTTCCGTCGGCAACGGTGGTGATCCGCATCAGCAGTTTGCGCTCATCCTGTTTCTCCAGTTTTTTTAGCAACTTTTTGATGGGGCCTTCACTGTCGCTGGCGTCGAAGGTTACACTGTGGGGGGACTTTTTGCCCCTGCCATAATCGTCAATATCTGCGGCGTAGGCCTCAAGGTAACGCTGCACGGCCTGGGCGATCTCTTTTTCTTTTAATTGGCCTGTTTGGCCCACAAGGACGATGGATACAGTCATGCGCATCAGGTCATAGAGGTAGGAGCCCAGATACCCTTCATCAAAATCATTGACATCGTAGACGATATTGCCCTTGCGATCTTGAAAAGCGCCGAAGTTTTCAAAATGCAGATCTCCCTGGAGCCAGGTGGGCAGGCGCTCAGGGGTATGGTAGGGCGTGGGGAAGCGAGTGGCGTCATAATAGAAGAGGCAGGCGCTTCCCCGATAAAATCGAAAGACGTTTTCCGACATCTGGCTGTACTTGTCCCGGCGCTGGGCAGCCGAAAGGCCCAGCATCTCTTCATCAATGACGTCAAAGAGCGCGCCGATCGTCTGTCGACGGAGATCGAGGGCCATGGTTTGAATCCTTGCGCTTACAGGGCGAACAGGCATAGAATCATCCTCCTCGTGTCACCGGAGCGGTGAAAGGGTTTCGCCGTTTCCATCTCCCTTGCTGTATCTTATTCTAGCCGTTGCCCCAGTCTTTGTCAGCCAACTTGTTGCTGCTTGTAGAGCTTTTGTGGCTGAAATGAGGAAAAAGTTGAGCGAGAAAATTATAATAATTATTGATTTAATTTTGCGGCGCCTGTATAATTAGCATTGAACCTGGAAAGCGTTGGTTCGCAACGTCGATAGATGGTCATTTGTTGGACCCTTGGAGCAATGCAACATGAGGCAACAACATCAGCCAGGGGATGAAGCAGAGATGGCGTCAAGATTTTTACCAGTTGAGCGGTTGCAAAAGGGCATGACACTGGCGGGAGACATTCGCGTCTCCCCTTCGGACCTGTTGTTGTGTTCCAAGGGCGATATCGTCAACAGCGCAATGATTCACAAATTGCGCTCCTGGGGTATCGAATATGCCGCCATCGAGCACAGCTACGATATGCGCCGGGAACAGAGGGAGCACTGTGTGAAGGCGTTGCGCCAAAAAGTATATGATCTTTTTACCGCCGTCGCTCTCCGTCGAAGCCCTTCCATGTTGGCGTTCACGGAAGCCATCGAAGAGATGGCCTTTGCCATTGACCGGCTTGACCTTGAATTTTTTTGGCAAGCGCTGGCGCAGCTGAAGGGGAAAGACGGATATACCTTTGTCCATTGTCTGGAGGTTGGCCTAGGCGCTTTGCTGATCAGCAAAAATCTCGGATTCAAACGGGAACAACGGGTTCAGCTCTGCCTAGGCGCCACGCTCCATGACATCGGCAAGCTTGGCGTTCCTCAAGCCATTTTGACAAAACCGGGGGCGCTGACAGCCGAGGAGTTTACCATCATCAAGAACCATCCCGCGATCGGCGTAACGCTGCTGCAGTCGTCCGGGATGAGCCACCCGCTGCTGCTGCATGCTGTCGACGAACACCACGAACGCTATGATGGGGCAGGCTATCCCCATGGCCGCCATGGTGATCAGATCACCTTGGCCGGACAGATCACGGCTGTGGCGGATGTGTTTTACGCCCTGACCTCTGATCGCCCCTACCGGAAAGGATGGTGCCCCTTGCGCACCTTCGAATACATCCATTCCCAGAGGGGCGTCCAGTTCAGCCGCGAGGCGGCTGACGCCCTGATTGACAGCCTATCGCCCCTGTACCTGACAGGGATGCAGGTGCTGCTCTCCGATGGCAGTTCAGGCACGGTAGAAGAGGTGGATCCCCGGTTTCCCCACCGGCCCTCGGTTCGCCTGGGAAACCGTATCGTCGACCTGCGCGACTGTCCGGAGATCGCTGTCATCAGCGCCTGAAAAGAGGAGATATCAAAGCCCGCGGATGTAGCGTTCGCGGGCTTTGTTTGTGTTGGTGGACTGACCGGAGAGAGGACTCAACGGTAGGTCCCTGGGACGAGCGCCAATTGCCCCTGCATGGCCATCAACAGGCGGCATTCGACTTCAAACCAATTCACCAATCGCCACCAGGCTTGGATGTAGTCGCGACGCCGGTTTTGGTAGTTCAGGTAATAGGCGTGTTCCCACACATCAACGGCCAGGATGGGGATGGCGCCCCACTGGGTGAGGTTTTGATGTTTTTCCGCCGTAAGGAGTTCCAAGCGCTGCCAGGCAGGCTGCCAGGCAAGCAAGGCCCAGCCCGAACCTTCCACATCAGCGGCGGCGGCGCTGAACTGTTCCTGAAAACTGCGAAGATCACCGAAATAAGCGGCTATATGGCCGCGCGTATGGGGACCCGGCTGTCCGCCCCGTCCCGGCGGCGCCATGACGGCCCAGTAGAGACAGTGGAGGATGTGGCCGGAACCGTGAAAGGCCAGTTCACGCTCCCAGTGTTTGACCAGAGAAAAATCGTTCTGCCGTCGCGCCTCGACGAGCTTTCGCTCTGCCCTGTTTACGCCCTCCACATAGGACAGGTGATGGCGATCATGATGGATTTTCAGGGTTTCCGCGCCGATCAGCGGTTCCAAGGCATTGTAGGGAAAGGGCAGGGGCGGCAGTTGATGGCCGCCGGGCGGGATCATGAGGTAGGACATGGGACGTCTCCCTCCTTCCCACGTCGATCGGTTCACCCTTTTTGAACGGTTTTGCCGTTCCGTACAGGCGGTTTCCGTTCAATGTTACGGAAGAAAGCGCGCGCCTATGCCCACCGCCACCTTTTCCCAACCCATCGCGGCGTTCTCACAATGGCGAGAGATGCGGCGTTTTTTCGCATCGACAAGAAGGGTCGAAGGCCCCATGCGGCTCTTTCTTTACAGCACTCGTCCATTGTGCGATAATACCTTCAAAGAACTGTTCAGGCGTTTACACCGCAGACTACGGTGATGTTCCTGGTGACAAGGCCCTTAAGTCATAATCGTGCTGCGATTGGGTCATTTTAATGAAAGAACTGGCATTCTAACCGTCCCCACGGGCGTTGGCCAGGGAGGTGCTTGGTGTTGGGATCCTTAGGTCTTCCAGAACTGCTGTTGATCCTGGTCGTGGCGATGCTCGTCTTTGGAGCCGGCAAGCTCCCCGAGATTGGAAAGTCTTTGGGACGCGGGATCAATGAGTTCAAAAACGCTGTCAGCAATGACGGGGAAGAGCAAAAAGAATTGAAGGCAAAGCCCCCGGTGAAGGACGATACCCATGGGGATGCTCCTTCAAAGGACAACTGATCTGTAAGGGCACGTCTCAACCGGCGTGTCTTTATTCATGTTATTGGAGCAGGTGACAGGATGCAGTTTCAACTATTTCAGGAGATCCAAGCCGACCTGGCCAAGGTCGAGACGGAATTGGAAAAATACGTCGACACGTCCCTGCCGACACTGACCGCCGCTTCGAGCCATCTGCTCCACGCGGGCGGGAAGCGGCTGCGGCCGGCCTTCGTGTTGCTGGCCGGAAAATTTAACCATTATGCGATGGAGCGGTTGCTGCCGCTGGCAGTGGCTCTCGAGTTGATTCACATGGCTACCCTCGTTCATGACGATGTGGTTGACGAGTCGAAGACGCGCCGAGGGATTCCGACTGTGCGGGAGCGCTGGGGGAACCGCATCTCCCTGCATACGGGCGATCACCTCTTTGCCCGGTCTTTGTTGCTGATCTCCGAATTGAACGATCCCGCCATGACGGCAGTGCTGGCGAAGATCAGCGTTGAGATGGTGGAGGGGGAGATCCAGCAGATGGAGGCCACCTATGATGTGCACCAGACCTTCCGCGACTACCTCTACCGGATCAAACGGAAAACAGCCCTCCTGATCGCGGCGTCATGCCAACTGGGCGCCATGGCCGTCAAGGCCGACCCGGCTGTCGTGCGGGCCCTGAAGCTGTATGGACACCATCTGGGCATGGCCTTCCAGATCACCGATGACATCCTGGACATGACGGCTGACGAAAAGGAATTGGGCAAGCCGATCGGTTCGGACCTGCGCCAGGGCATCATGACCCTGCCGATCATGGAAGCGCTCCGTGAAAGTCGCGATCCGGCGCTGCGAACCCTGGTGGCCAAGCGGGAGAAAAGCCAGGACGAGGTTTGCCGGGCCATCGAGATCATCAAACATACCGGCGCCGTGGAACGCAGCCAGATCATCGCCCGCCGTTTTTTAGACAAGGCGAAAAGCGAGTTGGCGCGCCTACCCGCCATTCCGACGCGGGACACCCTGGCTGTGATTGCGGAATACATCGAGAAGCGAACCTATTAAAGCGTGACGGATATCCTTTTTCCCTCCAGGTGGATATGCTAGAATAGGTTACGTCAAAGTCGAAGGAGTGAGGAAGGTTGGTTCAACCCCAGGAAGAACGGGAAGACGTTTCCGGAGCCAAACAAGGTCTTGTCGACCAACTCTGGGACATCTTCAGTTCCATGAAACTCGGTCTGTTCCTGCTGCTTCTCATCGCTGCCGCCTCGATCATCGGCACGCTCCTTCCACAAAACGGCGACCCTCGACAGTACGGGTCACTTTACCCGCTCTACAAGGCCCTCGGGCTGACTGACATGTACCACAGCACATGGTTTATGCTGCTGCTCTTTGTGCTGGCGATGAATCTCTTCATCTGCACCTTCAACCGGGCGCCCGGGATCTGGCGCCTGTTTAACCGGCCATCGCTGCCTGCAAGCGTTGAATCGATCGAAAGGCTCTCGCAGAAGCTGGCGGTGGATCGACCGGAGCCGGCGGACAAGCTGGCCGGCGAAGTAGTCGAACGGTGGCGGAATCTCGGTTACCGCGTCCTTTCCGAAAGGAAGGACGGGAAGTCCTATATTTCTGCTGATCGAGGCCGGTTTGGGCTCTGGGGCTCCCTGCTCTCCCATGTAGGCATGCTGGTGATCCTTGTCGGCGCCGTGATTGGTCTCTACGGCGGGGAAGAGGGGCAGATGCCGGCGGAAGTGGGCAAGAGCTTTCGTCTTGCCGATGTGCCGGGACTGGCGATTACAGATGCCATGGAAATCCGCGTCAACGATTTTAAGACGATCTACCGGGAAGACGGAACTATTGCCGATTGGTTTAGCAACCTTACGCTTCTAGAGAACGGACAAGAGATCGTGACCAAGGAGATTCAGGTCAACGATCCCTTGGAATACCGCGGTTACAAGATATACCAGTCTTTCTACGGGGCGAACATCGTCGCGAAGGTCACTTCGAAGAATGACCCGGAAGGGCACACCTATTCCGTCGAAACCGGCGACGCCGTTCCCATCGCCGGCACCGATTTAGCGGTTCTCGTCTACAAGTACATTCCCGACTTCGATCCGGAACGGGGCATGATTTCCAAATCGAGCGAACCGAACAACCCGCGCATTGTCTTCGTCGTCTACAAAGGACGCCAGCAGATCGATGCAAGGGCGGCGGAAATTGGTAAGCCCGAAACGATCGCCGGTGGCCTCGCTGAGATCACCTTTCCTCAGTACAAGCCATACACGGGGCTGACGATTCGCCGCGATCCCGGCGTCAATATCGTCTGGCTCGGTTGCGCCTTGCTGCTGAGCGGTTTGGGCCTGTCCTTCTACCTCTACCACCGGCAGGTCCGGGCGGTTATTGAGGCGCGAGAGGGCGGAAGCCGGTTGCATGTGGGCGCTATGGCCGCCAAAAACAAATTCGCCTTTGCCCGCGAATTCGAAGGACTTATCGAACCATATAGCCGATCAGATAGGAGAGATAGGGAAGCATGACAACGATGGGCATGGAAGAAAACCTGCTTTTTTACACGACCTTTGCCGCATACGGCCTTGCCGCCTTTCTCTATATCTGTTTTTTGGTCCTGCGCAAACCGGCGTTGGCCCGCATCGGCTATTATGTGACCGCTGCCGGCGTGATCGTCAATACGGCGGCTCTGGCGGTGCGTTCCGTTGTCGCCGGCTATGTGCCGCTGACGAACGGTTATGAGTTTTTGCTGGCCTTCTCCTGGGGGATCGCCTTTGTCTACCTCTTCGCGGAGCGGAAGTTTCAACTCCCCCTGGCCGGCGCCTTTGTCATGCCCACGGCATGGTTGCTCCTCGCCTATGTCGCTGTCGATATGACACCGGCCGAGCGGGCCGCCCGTCCGCTCATGCCTGCGTTGCAATCGAACTGGTTGACCATTCATGTGGCCACGGCGATGATATCCTACGGCGCCTTTGCCTTCTCTTTTGGCATCGGTCTCATGTACCTCTGGAAGGTTTCCCATGAAAAAAGCGGGGCGACAAAAGGGATTGCCGCCGCTTTTCCCGCTTCCGAGAAACTGGATGAAATCGGCTACCGGCTGATCGCCCTTGGGTTCCCCTTTCTCACCCTCTGCATCATCACCGGCGCCATCTGGGCCGAATACGCCTGGGGGCGCTACTGGAGCTGGGATCCGAAGGAGACCTGGTCGCTGATCACCTGGTTGATCTACGCTGCCTACCTGCATGCCCGCTTCACCTACGGTTGGCGGGGAAGGCGGGCCGCCTGGATGGCGATCATCGGCTTTATCGCCGTGTTGTTCACTTATTTCGGCGTCAACTACTTCCTCGCCGGTCTCCACTCTTATGGAGGGAAGTAACCTATCGGCGCAGAGAAAGGGGCTATGCTGTTGTATCCATTGATGCTAAGGCTGGAGGGACAGCCGTGCTTGGTTGTCGGCGGCGGTCAGGTGGCTGAGAGAAAGATCGAATCTCTCCTGGAGGTAGGCGCTCGCGTCACCGTCATCAGCCCAGCGATCACCGCGCAGATTCAAGACTGGGTGAACGAGGACAAGCTTCGTTGTCACCTGCGGCCATACCAGGATGGAGACGCCGCCGGACACATCGTGGTCGTTGCCGCTACCGATGTGACGGAGGTCAACGAGCAGGTCGCCCGTGATTGCTTTCAGCGCAATATCCTGATCAACACCGTGGACATCCCGTCGCTCTGCAATTTCTATGTTCCCGCCGTTGTGCGGCGAGGCGACCTGACCATCGCCATCTCCACAAACGGAGCCAGCCCAGCTGTGGCCCGTCGAATCCGCGAAAAGCTGGAGGCGACCTTCGGCGAGGAGTATGGCGAATATCTGCAACTGATGAAAAGTCTCCGCGCGCAGGTGTTGCGCGACGTGACCGATCCGAAGCGGCGCAAGGCGATCTTTGACGCCCTGGCCGAAGCGGGACTGCTGGATTGCATCCAGGCAGGCGATGATCAAGCCCTGAAGGAGCGAATCGCCCAGTGTTTATCTTCGTCGTAGGATTGAACCACAAATCGGCTCCGGTTGAGATCCGGGAGCAACTCTCTTTTCCCGAGCACATCCTCACCGACGCCTTGCGCCGCCTGCACGCAGAACCGGCCATCGACGGTTGCGCCATTCTATCGACCTGCAACCGGACAGAGGTCTATGCGGCGGCGACGGACATCGAAAAAGGGCAAGCCGCCGTACGCCGATTCTTTACCCAATCGGGCAAACTCGAGGCGGACAAGTTCGCCAGCTTTTTCTATACCCATACCCTCTACGATGCCATCCGCCATCTCTTCCGCGTCGCCGCCGGCCTCGATTCGATGGTGCTGGGCGAGACGCAGATCCTCGGCCAGGTGCGACGGACCTACCAGGCGGCTTGTGACGCAGGCACCTCCAACGGCGTGCTCAACAGCTGGTTCCAGCAGGCGATCACGGTGGGCAAACGGATCCGCACAGAGACCGGCATCGACCAACATGCCGTCTCCACCTCGTACACGGCGGTGGAACTGGCGAAACAGGTCTTTACGACACTGGAAGGCCGCTCGGCGCTGATCCTGGGCGCAGGCAAGATGAGCGAGCTCACCTTGACCCATCTGATCGCCAATGGCGTTACGACGGTTCTCGTCGCCAACCGCACCCGTGAACGGGCGGAAGAACTGGCCAGCCGCTGCGGCGGCAAGGCCGTGTCTTACGACGAGATCGCCGCCCGGATGGAGGAAGCCGATATTGTCATCTCCTGCACGGCGGCGACTCACTATGTGATCCGTCATGATCTCGTCGAGCGAGTCATGAAAACGCGTCCAGACCGTCCGCTCTTTCTGATCGACATCGCCGTGCCCCGGGATATTGACCCGGCTGTGGCCACTGTGGCCGGCGTGCACCTTTTCGATATCGACGACCTGCAAAGCGTCGTCGACCAGAATCTGGCCCAGCGCCAGAAGGCCGCCTCTGAGGCCGAACTGATCGTGGAACAGGAAATCACCGAGTTTCTCAAGTGGCTGAATTCGCTCTTTGTCGTTCCCACCATCGTGGCGCTCAAAAACAAGGGCGACACGATCCGTGAAAAGGAACTGGAGCGAGTCCTGTCCAAACTCAAGAGCTTGTCCGATAAAGACCAGAACACCATCGGCGCCATGGCCTCGTCGATCGTCAAACAACTGCTGCACGATCCCATCACCCAGATCCGCCACTATGCGGCGAGCCCCGAAGGCCACCTCTACTCCGAGATCCTGCAAAACCTCTTTTCCCTCGAGATCGCCGGACAGCGGTCCAAAGGCCGCGACGATCAATCTGATAGAAGGAGTCAGCCGTAATGTCAGCACTTCAACGACCCGTTGTCATCGGAACCCGGGACAGCGCCCTCGCCCTCTGGCAGACCCACTGGGTGCTTGAACGCCTGAAAGAGCTCTACCCAGAGCAGGCCTTTGAGGTCAAGCATATCAAGACCAAGGGCGACAAGATCCTGGATGTGGCCCTGGCCAAGATCGGCGACAAGGGGCTTTTCACAAAGGAACTGGAAGTGGCCATGCTGAATGGCGAGATTGACATGGCCGTCCACTCTATGAAAGACCTGCCGACCGTCCTGCCGGAGGGTTGCACGATCGGCGCCATCTGTGTTCGCGAGGATTGCCGCGACATTCTGATCTCCCGCAGCGGCGGCGGGCTGGAAGACCTGCCCCAGGGAGCAAAGGTCGGCACGGCCAGCCTGCGGCGCAAGGCCCAGATCTGGAAGGTTCGTCCCGACTTGGAACTCGTCGATATCCGGGGGAACCTGCAGACTCGTCTCCGCAAAATGGAGGAACAAAACCTTGACGGACTGATTCTCGCCGCCGCCGGCGTCAAACGCCTCGGCTGGGCCGAGAAGATCAGCGAATACATACCGGTCGACATGTGCCTGCCGGCAGTCGGTCAGGGGTCTGTGGGCATCGAGATCCGTGAAGGCGACGAAGAGATCGGCCGCCTCGTGGGCGCCTTGAACCACACCGAATCGGCCATCTGTGTCCGCGGCGAACGGGCGTTGCTCCGCACCTTGGAGGGCGGTTGCCAGGTTCCCATCGGTTCGCTCGGCCGCTTGATGGATGGCAAACTCATTCTCGACGGAGTCGTCGCTGCCTTGGACGGCAAAACCATCTGCCGTGACCGGGTGGAGGGCGATCCGGCTGATCCCGAAGAAGCGGGCGTCCGTCTGGCCCAAAAACTGCTGCAACAGGGGGCCAGAGAGATATTAATCCAAGTAAGACAGGAGACGGATCTGTGATGAAGCAAAAGGTAGGGAAGGTTTATCTGGTCGGCGCCGGACCGGGGGATCCGGGCCTCATCACCGTGAAAGGTCTGGAGTGCATCAAAAAGGCCGAGGTGCTCGTCTACGATCGCCTGGCCGGCCATCGACTGCTCACCTATGCGCGGCCTGACGCCGAACTGATCTTTGTCGGCAAAGGGCCGGACAAGCATGTCTATAGACAAGAAGAGATCAACGAAGTGCTCAAGGTCAAAGGCTTGGAAGGCAAGATCGTAACCCGCCTGAAAGGCGGTGATCCCTTCGTCTTTGGTCGCGGCGGCGAAGAAGCGGAAGTCCTGCGTGAAGCGGGCGTTCCCTTTGAGATCGTTCCCGGCATCACCTCGGCCATCTCTGTGCCGGCCTATGCCGGCATCCCCGTCACCCACCGCGATTTCACCTCCAACTTCGCCGTCATCACCGGCAACGAGGATCCCAACAAGGAAGACTCGGCCATCGACTGGGCGAAGATCAGCACCGGCATCGGCACCCTTGTCTTCCTGATGGGCATGGGCAACCTGCCTCACATCGCCGCCAAGCTGATGGAGAACGGCCGCAGCCCTGAAACGCCCGTCGGCCTGATCCGCTGGGGCACCCGGCCGGAACAGCGCACAATGACAGGCACCCTGGCCGACATCGCCCAAAAGGCGAAAGACGCCGCCTTCCAAAACCCGGCCATCATCATCGTCGGCGAAGTGGTCAAACTGCGCGAGAAACTGGCCTGGCTGGAGGAACGTCCCCTCTTCGGCAAGCGCATCGTCGTCACCCGCTCCCGCCAGCAGGCGTCGGCCTTTGCAGCCCGCCTCGAAGAAATGGGCGGCGAGCCTTGGGAGTTCCCCACCATCGATATTCAAGAACCGGAAGATCCCGCGCCGATGGAAGAAGCCATCGCCAAGGTGCATGAATACGAGTGGATCATCTTCACCTCCCCCAACGGCGTGCAACGCTTCTTTGAGCGTTTCTTCGCCATCGGTCATGACATCCGCGAACTCTGCGGCATTCGTCTCTGCGCCATCGGGCCGCAAACCCGCAAGGAATTGCAAAAGTTCGGCCTGAAAACCGACTTTGTGCCTGAAGAGTACCGCGCTGAGGCGATCATCGAAGGCCTGAAAAACCTCGACAACTGGCAAGGCCGCAAAGTTCTGCTGCCCCGCGCCGACATCGCCCGCAAGATTCTCCCGGAAGCGCTGGCCTCTTTCGGCGCTCAGGTTGACGATGTTGTCGCCTACCGGACTGTCCGCGGCGGCGGTGATGCGGTGCTGCTCCGCCAGATGCTGCAAGACAAGCTGATCCACGCTGTCACCTTCACCAGCTCCTCCACAGCGCGTAACTTCGTCGACATGCTCGGCGTGGAAGATGTGGCTGAACGCAACGCCCTGCTCGAAGGCGTGACCATGGCTTCCATCGGTCCCATCACCTCGGACACGATGCGTGACCTGGGACTGAACGTGGATGTAGAAGCCTCTGAATACACCATCCCCGGTTTGACGAAGGCGCTGCTGGCCTACTGGGGCATCAACGAGTAGCACTCGTTTTTCTCCCAGAACCCAGAGAACATAGAGAAGAGGAAGCCTTTTGCCTGCCAGTCTGGCCTAGGCAGGCGATGACACGACCAGGCGAAAGCGCTTCCGATAAGAGGCAAATTGTGCCCGTATTGTTCAACAAATTTATATAGTTTTTCATTTGATTGAAAAACGGGAGAGGAAGGAACACCATGATCGGAGTAAGTAAACTGCTCTGCGGCGTAGAAAACTTTGGCGACAGCCTTCGCTATGCCCACGGATCTCAAGGGCAACGCGACGGCGCCGTAGCCGGTTACGGGCCGGTGGTGGCCTGGAACGTGTCCCGAACCTGCAACCTCCACTGCATCCACTGCTATTCTGACTCGGATGAGCTCGAATATCCCGGCGAACTGACGACGAAAGAGGCCATCAAGTTCATCGACGATCTGGCTGATTTCAATGTGCCCGTCCTGCTGCTTTCCGGCGGCGAGCCGCTGATGCGCCCCGACATCTTCGAACTGGTCGCTCATGCCAGCAAGCGCAACATCCGCGTCACCTTCTCCACCAACGGCACCCTGATCACGCCTGATGTGGCCAAGGAGATCAAGAAGTATGGCGTCGGCTATGTGGGCATCAGCCTCGACGGCATCGGCGAAAACAACGACAAGTTCCGCGGCAAGAAAGGCGCTTTCGAAGACGCCCTGGCCGGCATCCGCAACTGCCTGGCCATCGACCAGCGCGTCGGCCTGCGCTTCACCATCAACCGCCACAACGTCAATGACATTGAAAACATCTTCAACCTCATCGAAGAAGAGAAGATTCCCCGCGTCTGCTTCTACCACCTGGTCTACTCGGGCCGCGGCGTCAACATGACGGAAGAAGACGTCAACCATGCCGAATCGCGCGCCTTCATGGACCTGCTGATGGAAAAGGCCGTTGACTTCTTCAACCGCGGCTTCAATTGCGAACTGCTCACTGTCGACAACCATGCCGACATCGTCTATCTCTACCTGCGTACGAAGGAAAAGAACCCCGAACTGGCCGAGAAGATCTGGAAGCTGATGCAATTGAACGGCGGGAACCGCTCTGGCATCGCCTTCGCCAACGTCGACTCTCAGGGCTTTGTCCACCCCGACCAGTTCACCCAGAACCACACCTTCGGCAATGTGAAAGAACGGCCCTTCAAAGAGATCTGGACCGACACGGCGAACAGCGCCATTCTGGCCGGGCTGAAAGACCGCAAGCCCCTGCTGAAAGGCCGTTGTTCCAAGTGCAAATGGCTCAACGTCTGCAACGGCAACTTCCGTCCCCGCGCCGAAGCCGTCACGGGCGACTTCTGGGAGTCTGATCCGGCTTGCTACCTCACCGACGAGGAAATCGGCATCGCCGAGTAATCGGCGACGTTCCACGATGTTTATTTAGGAGGGAATCAACGGGATGAAACACATCCTTTCCGGTTACCCCATTCAGCGGCCCCGGCGGCTGCGGGAAAACGCAGTGCTGCGCGATATGGTGCGGGAATTTCACCTCCGCCCGGAAGACCTGATCTACCCGCTTTTTGCGGTTCCGGGGAAAGACGTCGTCAATCCCGTCAGCTCCATGCCTGGCGTATGTCAGCTCTCTGTTGACAATATCGTCAAGGAGGCCGTTGACGCCTACAAGGCCGGCGTCCGGTCGGTGGAACTGTTTGGTATACCGCCTGAAAAGGATGAGGTGGCCTCCGGCGCTTATGATCCCAACGGCATCGTCCAAGAGGCGGTCAAAGCGGTCAAGGACGCCTGTCCCGAACTGTATATCATCACCGATGTCTGCCTCTGCCAGTACATGACTCACGGTCATTGCGGCGTTGTCGACGGCGGGCGCATCGTCAATGATCCGTCTCTCGATTACCTGGCCAGAACGGCTGTCTCCCATGCGGCAGCCGGCGCCGATATGGTCGCTCCTTCTGATATGATGGACGGTCGGGTCGGCGCCATCCGCGACGCCCTCGATGAGTCCGGTTTTGAGGGCGTGCCGATCATGTCCTACTCGGCCAAGTACGCCTCGGCCTTCTATGGGCCCTTCCGGGAGGCTGCCGAGTCGACGCCCAAGTGGGGCGATCGCCGCTCCTATCAGATGGACCCCGGCAACAGCACCGAGGCGCTCCGCGAAACGGCGCTGGACATTCAAGAGGGCTGCGACATCATCATGGTCAAACCGGGCATGGCCTATCTGGATATCGTCCGCCGGTTGAAGGAGACCTTCGACCTGCCGGTGGCCATCTACAATGTCTCCGGCGAGTACTCTATGGTCAAGGCGGCGGCGGCCCAGGGCTGGATCGATGAGAAGCGGATCACCCTGGAGATCCTGCTCAGCATGAAGCGGGCCGGGGCGGATATGATCATCAGCTATCATGCGAAGGATGCGATTCGGTGGATGAACGAGTAGGCATCGCTATGCCTGCCTACCGCTCACTGCCCGTCACACCCTAGCGTACGTGTTAGGGAAGCGGGGGTGTATTGGCTCCGTTCGCTAAGAGATCCGCGGCGGCTCGCTCGACGACGGAGCGGGCGCGCCAAACGACTAGGGCTGTTCTGCATGTCGTGGCGCGCCTGTATTGCTCCGTCATCTTGCTCGCTCTTCGCCGCTCCGCTCAAATCGCTCACTGCGCCAATACACCCAAAGCTTTTGTTATCTGCAACAGTTGATTCACTTTAATTTCGGTATTTCTCCATCTGGTTTTCGACTAGACAGAAAAGTCATATTTATCCACCGAAAAAGGAGGGTCTCTCCCTTGATCATTTCCTGGAATACAACGAACCAGTGCAATATGTTCTGTGACCACTGCTACCGCGATGCGGGGGCGAAGGCGGATCAGGAGCTGAATAC
The DNA here is from genome assembly GCF_009877435.1 of Heliomicrobium gestii. Classification (NCBI taxonomy): domain Bacteria; kingdom Bacillati; phylum Bacillota; class Clostridia; order Eubacteriales; family Heliobacteriaceae; genus Heliomicrobium; species Heliomicrobium gestii. Next base: position 374,156 of record NZ_WXEX01000001.1, read on the forward strand.
GCAAGAGGGCAAGCAGCTGCTTGATGAGATCGCCAAAGCCGGCTTTAAGATCATGATCTTCTCCGGCGGGGAGCCGCTCATGCGGCCCGACATCGTCGAGTTGGTCGCTTACGCCACTTCTAAGGGACTGCGTTCGGTCTTCGGCACCAACGGCACGCTGATCACGCGGGAGATGGCCCGTGATCTGAAGAAAGCCGGCGCCATGGGTATGGGCATCTCTCTCGACTCCTTGGACAAGAAGAAGCACGACGAGTTCCGTCGTTACCCCGGCGCCTGGGATGAGGCGGTCCGCGGGATGGAGAACTGCCGTGAGGAAGGTCTGGGCTTCCAGATCCACACGACGGTCATGGACTGGAACCGTCATGAGGTCAATGCGCTCACCGATTTCGCTGTCGAGATCGGCGCTGTCGGTCACCACACCTTCTTCCTGGTGCCCACCGGCCGGGCCGTCAGCATCGAGGAAGAGTCGCTGAAAGCGGAACAGTATGAAGAGATCCTGACGGAGATCATGGAGAAGCAGAAGACCGTCGACATCGAACTGAAGCCGACCTGCGCGCCCCAGTTCATGCGCATCGCCAAGGAAATGGGCATGGATATGCGCTATGCCCGCGGCTGCCTGGCTGGCACCCACTACTGCATCATCTCGCCTGTCGGTATCGTCCAACCCTGCGCCTATCTGAACATCTCCGCCGGCAATGTCCGTGAGACGCCCTTCTCGGAGATCTGGAAAACAGCCCCCATCTTCGAAGAACTGCGCACGCTGAAGTACGAAGGCGGTTGCGGCTCCTGCAAATACCGCTATTCCTGCGGCGGCTGCCGGGCGCGCGCCTACTACTACCACAACCAGAACTTCATGGCAGAAGAGCCCTGGTGCCTCTACCACGGCCGGAAGGGGTACTAAGCCATGAGCCTTGATGAACTGGATCGGCGCTTACTCACCATCATCCAGTCATCCTTTCCCATCGTCGCCGAGCCCTACAAGCAGCTGGCCGAGACGTTGGGAACGACCGAGGCCGATGTGATCGAGCGGGTAGAGCGCTTTAAGGAGCAAGGGCTCGTCCGGCGCATCGGCGGCATCTTCGATTCGCGCGCCCTCGGCTACAAGTCGACCCTCTGCGCCATGAAAGCGCCCGTCGATAAGCTGGACCTGGCGATTGAGGTCGTCAACAGCTATCCCGGCGTGACCCACAACTACCTGCGCGAGCATGAGTTCAACGTCTGGTTTACGTTGATCACGCCTTCGCAGGAGTACATGGAAAAGGTGCTCGACGAGATCCGAGAGAAAACGGGCTGTGAGGTCCACAACCTGCCCGCTGTCCGCTTTTTCAAGATCAAGGTCGATTTCAAACTGGACAAGCAGGCTCCGTCCGCTGTTGCAGCGGCGGAATGACGCGCCGGGAGGGAATGGCAGGCAATGCTGACGGAAACCGATAAGAAGCTGATTCGCCTCTTGCAGGATGACCTGCCGGTCGCGCCGCGGCCCTTCGCGGTCTTGGCGGAACAGGTGGGACTGACGGAGGAAGAGGTCATCGCCCGCACGCGCCGCTATCAGGAACAAGGGCTCATGCGCCGTTTCGGTGTCGCCTTGCGCCACCGGGAAGTGGGCTTTACCGCCAATGGTATGGGTTGTTGGGATGTGCCGGAGGAACGGGCTGAAGAGGTGGGCCGGATCATGGCCACTTTCTCGGAGGCCTCCCACTGCTACCAGCGCCCCCGCTTTGACGGGTGGCCTTACAGCCACTTCACCATGCTGCACGGGCAGTCGCGGGAAGAGTGTGCAGCGGTGGCCCGCCGCATCTCTGAGGCGACAGGTATCACCAACTACCGCTTGCTCTTTTCGACAGAGGAACTGAAGAAAACGAGCATGCGCTACTTCACCGAAGAGTAGGGAACAACTTCATCCAACGCCAGATTCAGCACCCGCGAGGCGGGGCCGTCGCGCCCCCGCGTGGGTGCTGCTTTCGTAAAAGGTTTTTTTGGGGTTCTTGGCGAAAAAACGAAAAAGGGAAATTACAGCCAGTCGGCGATCCGGTCATAGAACCAGCCAGAGAACCGACTAAAGAACCGGCTAAAGAACCAACTAAAGTACCAGTCAGAGAGTGTGAAAAAACACAAAAAACGGAAAGGCTAAGAAAGCACAGGAAAGGCGGGCGACTTTTTTTGAGCCGGATTTATGATCGTTCGGAACAACTGTTTGCCGAAGCAAAAACCTTGATCCCCGGTGGGGTGAACAGCCCCGTGCGGGCGTTCAAATCGGTGGGGCGCAACCCGGTCTTTATCGAGCGGGCCGAAGGCGCTTACCTCTATGATGTCGACGGCAACAAGTATGTCGATTATGTCGGTTCCTGGGGTCCCATGATCGTGGGCCACGTCCACCCTGAAGTCCAGGAGGCGCTAAAAGCGGCCATCGACCGGGGCACCTCTTACGGCGCGCCGACAGAATTGGAAAGCCGCCTGGCCAAGCTGGTCTTGGAAGCCTTCCCGGCCATGGACATGGTGCGCATGGTCAACTCCGGCACCGAGGCGACGATGAGCGCCCTGCGTCTCGCCCGCGGCTACACAGGTCGCAGCAAAATCGTCAAGTTCGAAGGCTGCTACCATGGCCACGCCGACAGCCTGCTGATCAAGGCCGGTTCGGGCGCCCTGACCCTCGGCGTCCCCACCAGCCCTGGCGTGCCTGCCAACATCGCCAGCAACACGATCACCGCCCCCTACAACGACCTAGAGACGCTGAAGGCGATCTTCGAAGAGGCGGGCGATGACATCGCCGCCATCATCATCGAAGGCGTTCCTGGCAACATGGGCGTTGTGCCGCCCGCTCCGGGCTACCTGCAGGGTGTTCGCGAACTGACCCGCCAGTACGGCGCGCTGATGATCGTCGACGAGGTCATGAGCGGCTTCCGCGTCGATTTTGGCGGCGCTCAGACCCGCTTTGGCGTCGAGCCGGATCTCACCTGCTTGGGCAAAATCATCGGCGGCGGCCTGCCTGTGGGCGCCTATGGCGGCAAGGCAGAGATCATGGAAAAAGTTTCGCCCGCCGGTCCCATCTACCAGGCGGGCACCCTCTCAGGCAACCCCCTGGCCATGACGGCCGGCATCGTGACCCTGGAGCTCCTCAAGCGGCCGGGAACCTATGACGCGCTGGAAGAAAAAGCGGCCTACCTGGCCGATGGCCTGGCGAAGGCGGCGGCAAAAGCCGGCGTTCCTGTCTGGACAAACCGCGTCGGCTCCATGCTGACAGGATTCTTCACCGATAAGCCGGTCGTCGACTTCGCTTCCGCCTGCACCGCTGACACGGTCGCTTTCGGAAACTACTTCCGGGCCATGCTCGATCGCGGCGTTTACCTGGCCTGCTCCCAGTTCGAAGCGGCTTTCGTCTCCCTGGCCATGACGAAAGAAGACCTCGACTTCACCATCGCCGCGGCGGAAGAAGCCTTCCAGGTCGTCGCCGCTGAGCGGGCAAAAGCCTAGCCGTGAAAGGATCACCCATTGCGCGTGTGATCACGCTGCTCTTCATCGTCGCCTTCGCTCTTGTCGGCTATTTTGCCATGACCAAAGACAAAAATCCCCATGGCGATTTGGCGCAATGGGAGCGGGAGCATGGGCGCGTCGTCAACACCAACCGCGATCCGGAGCGGTTTTGCTACAAGTGCCATACGGAAAAAGCGGCCTACTGCAGCCGTTGTCATCAGGAACGCGGTGTCAGCCTTTCTGTGCCGCTTCCCTGAACATACCACCCGTCTCCATTCATCTGGAGACGGTTTTTTTCATTTTAAGGGGGAGTTTTACTTGTTATATATATTATTTTGATAGAAAAAGAGGAATGGAGAGAACCGCCATGTAATAGGAATCAGGAATGGATAACCAATGTGATCGACCACGCCCCTAAGGAAACGGGCGATCCCTTCAGCAGGTGACAGAATTGTTTTGGTTGTATGTCTATGAACCGAATGAGGTGAGCGATTTTCAACTCCTCGACTACAGCGCAAGGGATCGGGAGGTTGAACGATCGAGGTGGGATTATATTCATTGCGGTCTCTACCCTGCCGATCGAATGCTGGTGGTGCAGGCCGACACGTCTGCGGCGGCGCGACAGAAGGCGATTCAACAACTGCTGCGCTACAGGTTTTTGAGCGGTTGAGCGGGTCCGGTCGACGCGCATGGAATCGGAACGGGGAAACACAATAAAGCAACAGTAACCGAGCGTCTTGACCTTGCAGTGTTGGGCAAGGGGGGGCGCTTCTTTGCGCCAGCATTGGTTCTAACGAGGTGAAGGGGATTCCATGTGGCTTCTCTTGGCTGTCACCAGCGCCGTCATCTTCGGTCTCGCCGGATTCGGCATGAAGGTGGGGCAGATGCGCCGTGTTCCCTCATCGATGGTTCTGATCGGTTTGTACCTCTCGGGAACCTGCGGCTTTCTCCTGACCTGGCTGGCCGGCGGATCGCCCGTGGGGTACTCGCTGTTGCTGGCCGGCTTGGTGATCGGCCTGGGATCAGCCGGCGGCAACTTCGCCTTCATGCGGGCCTTGGAGACGGGACCGGCCAGTTTGGCGTCGCCCATCGTCAACATGAATGTGGTGCTTGTGATCCTGCTCTCGGTGCTGGCCTACGGAGAAAAGCTCGGTACAGCCAAGGCTGCCGGCGTATTGTTCATCCTGGTCGCGATCGGATTGATTGCCCTGAGGCCTGGCGGGGCCGGAGGGGAGCGTCGCTCCCCCTATTGGCTGGCGCTCGTCTTGCTGAGCACCCTGCTCTTCGCCGTGCGCAACGGGGGGCTCAAGGTGACCCAGGAGTTGGCCCTGGACAACAGCGCCGTGCTTTTTTTCAGTTATCTCTTCCCGCTTCTCTATTTTCTTTTTCGATACCGGGGAGAACTCGCCGCGATTGGGCCGAAGGGGCTGCTGCCGGCGCTGGGCTGGGGGCTGATCAGTGGTGTCGGTTCCTTTGGCGGGCTCCAACTCTATGCCTATGCCCTTTCCCAAGGGCCGGCCTCCGTGATCTCGCCTGTCTTTTCCCTATACGGGTTGGTGATCGTGCTGCTCTCGGTCTGGGTCTACAAAGAACGGCTTACCGCCATGCAGTCCCTGGCCGTGGCGCTCACCTTTGTCGGTCTCCTGTTGGTTCGTTTCTAAAAGGCCGGCCTCCCTCTCGGGGCGGTCGGGGCCGCGCCGGAGCGGACGCGCGGCAAGAGCAACCGGCAAGCTGCTCTAGGGCACTCATTGAAGCCGGATAAAGGGCATCAGAAAACCGCGTCGAAGCTTTATCGACGCGGTTTAGATTTCGGGATCCTTTTCGGCATTCGTCTTGGATTCAGTTTGCTTTCGCCGTTTTCCCATCCAGGTAAAGAGGTAGAAGGCGGTTGCGAGCAACGCCAGCGACCAGACCAGCAGGCTCAGGTAGTGGTGGAAGGCATGCATGAATACCTCATAGGCCTCCCCGACGAGAACACCGATCAGGATCAAGGGGACACACCAGAGGATGGAACCGATCAGATTCCAGAAGAAGGTCTCCCAGAAGGGCATGCCGACAAGGCCCGTAAAATATGGGGTGACATGGCGAACGCCGAGGACCCAGCGGCTGAAGAGAATCATGGTGCGGCGGTTTTTGCGAAACCAGACCTCCACCTTGTCGATATATTGTCGTTTCAGACCGACGCGGGGCCCCCAATCATAGAGAAGCCGGTGGCCGAAACGGCTGCCGATGACATGGGCGGTCATGGAGCCCAGCAGGCTGCCGGCGACACAGACGGGGAGGGTCATATACAGGTTGAGATGATCCTGAGAGATGAGAAAGCCGGCAAAAGCCTGGGACAGTTCACCGGGGAAGGGAAGACCGAGAAATTCGAGAAAAAGCCCGATGAATAGACCCAGATCGCCGTATGTCGTGACAACCCAGTGGGCTGTCTCTTTCAATGCGTCCATCGCGTTGCCCCCTGAGGAACCTCTTGTACCAGCTATATTGTAACAAAGAGGGAGAGGGACCACAATCGCCACCGGAGAGGCTATTTACGGAATTTTCATCGTATCCCCTTGAAAGGATTTTGGCTCCTGTATAGAATATAAGGAAACGACCTCGGGGAATGATTTCTGAGGGTATGTGTAACCGCCGCCGACGGTCATCACCATGGGCGCCGTCGGCAGGTCAACTGAAAAGGTGATCCAAATCCGATGCGGAGAAAGAGTACCGCGATCGCCCGCAGTCACCAGAGAGCCGTCCTTGGCTGAAAGACGGCACTGCAGACGCCGACGGGAAAATCCTCTCCAAGGAGCAGGCTGAAAGGGGATACCTGATTAAGCCCAGCCGGCTGGTCGCCGTTACCGGACCGGGGCAAGCCTGTCTTGCCTCACTGAGGGCTGTTCTGTTTTCCGGGACGGCCAAACAAGGGTGGTACCGCGAAATACCCCTCGCCTCTTGCTGTATAAGAGGCGGGGGTTTTTCTATTTTGCTTGGCAAATGGAATAATTGAAAGATGAGGTGTCAGGGATGAAGATGACCGGAGCGCAAGCCATCGTCGCCAGTCTTGAGAAGGAAGGGGTGGAGTTGATTTTCGGGTATCCGGGCGGGCAAGTGCTGCCGCTCTACGATGCCCTTTATGATTGTAAACTCCGGCATGTTCTGACCCGGCACGAACAGGGCGCCGCCCATGCCGCAGACGGGTACGCCAGGGCCACGGGAAAGGTGGGCGTCTGTTTCGCCACATCGGGACCGGGGGCGACGAACCTGATCACCGGCATTGCCACCGCCTATATGGATTCTGTGCCCATGGTCTGCATCACGGGGCAGGTGCCTCTTTCCGTTATCGGCAAAGACTCCTTTCAGGAGGCCGACATCACCGGGATCACCGCCCCGATCACGAAGCACAACTACCTGGTCAAGAATGCCAATGACCTGCCTCGGGTGATCAAAGAGGCCTTCTTCATCGCCCGGACGGGCCGTCCGGGACCGGTCGTCATCGATGTGCCCAAGTGCCTGATGACGACGACCATCGACTTTGACTACCCTGAGACGGTCCGTTTGCGCGGCTACAAGCCGCAGGCCGAGGGCAAGGCGGAGGAAGTCGAGGCGGTGGTTCAGGCGCTGGCCGAGGCGAAGAAGCCCCTCTTCTTCATCGGTGGCGGCGTCATCACCGCTGAAGCGGCCCCGTTGTTGCGGCGGCTGGCAGAAACGCAGCAGATCCCCCTGATCAGCACCCTCATGGGGCTGGGCGCTATTCCGGCCACCGATCCCTTGTTCCTGGGCATGGTGGGGATGCATGGCACCGTGGCGGCCAACCGGGCCGTCATGGAATGTGATCTGCTCGTCGGCGTCGGCGTCCGCTTTGACGACCGCGTGACCGGCCTGCTGGCGCGGTTCGCCAGCAATGCCCGCGTCGTTCACTTCGACATCGACCGGGCGGAAGTCAACAAAAATGTCGTCGCCGACCTGGCCGTCGTCGGAGACCTCCGTTGGAGCCTCGCTGCGCTCGAAGCGGCGATGGCGGACTTCGCCAAGGCAGGCGGTCCGAGCCGTTGGGAGGACTGGCGCTGTCAGGTTTCCCGCTGGAGTCAGGAGGCGCCCCTGGGCTACCAAAAGAGCGATGAGGTGATCAAGCCGCAGTCGGTGATCGAGGAGATCGATCGCCAGACGAAGAGCGACGCCGTCATCGTCACCGACGTGGGCCAGCATCAGATGTGGGCGGCTCAATACTATCGCTACCAGCGGCCGCGCAGGCTGATCACCTCGGGCGGACTGGGCACGATGGGCTATGGCTTGCCGGCGGCCATCGGCGCTCAGATGGGAAAACCGGAGGAACAAGTGGTGCTGATCAGCGGTGACGGTTCCTTCCTGATGAACTGCCAGGAATTGGCCACCGCTGTGGAGCACCGGTTGCCGCTCAAGGTGGCCATCCTGAACAACAAAGTGCTCGGCATGGTGCGCCAGTGGCAGAAACTGTTCTTTAACCAGCGCTACTCCTACACGACCTTCGCCAATGGCGGAACGGACTATGTGCGCCTGGCCGAGGCCTTCGGCGCCACCGGTCTGCGGGCCGAGCGGCCCGAGGAGATGCCTCAGGTCATCGCCAAAGCCTTGGCGACAGAAGGGCCTGTCGTGATGGATATCCGCGTCTGCTGCGACGAAAATGTGCTGCCCATGGTTCCGGCGGGCGCGCCGCTGGACCAGATGATCAACGGGGAGGTAAAGTGATATGCGCCATACCCTGGCTGTGCTGGTGGAAAACCGACCCGGTGTGCTGGTGCACATCGCCGGCCTCATCGCCCGGCGGGCCTTCAACATCGAAAGCATCACCGCCGGCTACACGGAACAAGCCGACGTCACCCGCATCACCATCGTGGTGGAAGGGGACAACCGCAACCTGGAGCAGGTGGTGAACCAGCTCTCCAAACTGGTCGATGTGATCAAGATCGTGGAACTGACGGCCGAGCCCTCGATCGAGCGGGAGTTGGCGCTGATCAAGGTGAAGGCCCGACCGGAAACCCGTTCCGACATCGTCGATATCGTCGAGATCTTCCGCGCCAAGATCGTCGATGTGAACCGGGAGACCATGGTCATCGAACTGACCGGCGAAGAGACGAAGATCGACGCCCTCTGCGAGGTTCTGGCCGACCATGGCATTGTCGAAATGGTCCGCACAGGCAAGCTCGCCCTGTCGCGCAAGCCTGGCGCCGCGAAAGATTCGGAATAACCCCGTATTGAGACAGACATCCCCTGGTTTTGGCGCATCGAGAGTCAAAGCGGGGGAACCTACTGAGGCATTTGCGCCCCGGCTGGGCGAATTCTAGGGGGAACATTTCTTGGATATCCGCCAGCAACGCAAACTCGATCACATCCGCCAAGCCCTCGCCCTGGACGATGGCCCCGCTTTGAACGGTTTTACCGATGTGCGGCTCATCCATGACGCCCTTCCGGCTGTCGACTTCCGTTCCATCGACCTCTCTGTCCCGTGGGGAGGCAAGCGACTGGCCATGCCGCTGCTGATCAACGCCATCACCGGAGGAACGTCGCTGGTGACGGAGATCAACCGTCGCCTGGCGCGACTGGCCGCCCGCAACGGTGTGGCCGTCGCCGTCGGTTCCCAGGCGGCGGCGCTGCGCGATCCCCGGTTGCGCGACTCTTACCGGGTGATGCGGGACGAAAACCCGGACGGTGTCGTCTTGGCCAACGTGAACCCCAACACACCGGCGGAAAAAGCCCTCGAAGCGGTCAACATGCTGGAAGCCGACGGGTTGCAGGTCCATCTGAACCCCGCCCAAGAACTGGCGATGGCCGAGGGGGACCGCGATTTTCGCCACTGGACCGGCAACATCGCCGAACTGGCCCGCCACTGCCCCGTTCCGCTCATCGTCAAAGAGGTCGGCGCCGGCATCTCCCTGGAGACGGCGCGCCGTCTCCTCGACTTGGGCGTTCGCCACATCGACGTCGGCGGCGCCGGGGGCACCAACTTTGTGGCCATTGAACTGCGCCGCCAGGGGCAATGCCTTCCCGCTTTTGAAGCCTGGGGCATTCCGACGGCGGTCAGCCTGGCGGAAACCGTCTGGGCCGTCCATAGGGGGCTGCCTGCCGGCGAGAAGGCCTGCATCATCGCCAGCGGCGGTATCCGCGACGGCTGGGATGGGGCCAAGGCATTGGCCATGGGCGCTTCCCTGGTCGGCATCGCCGGCGCGCCGCTGAAAGGCCTCCTCGGGGCCGGTTCCGGCGCTTTCAGCGTCGCCGGGAACGGGGAGGGGGACAATGCCGCCCAGGGCTGGATCGACCGTTTCCGCCACGCCCTCCGGTTGAGCCTGGCATTGACCGGCTGTTGCCGTATCGATGACCTGCAAAACCGTCCCTGCCTGCTGACGGGCGATCTCCGCGAGCGGCTGGACCTGCGGGGGATCGCCGCCGCTTTCTGGGCGCGCCGCTCTGGCGAAGGGTGACGGGATCGACGAAAAGAATGGAACCGTCTTTAACGAAGAAGCCTCGGCCTATCGCCGGGGCTTCTTCGATTTCCCGGCTGCCCCATCGGCGAGCGCCATTGACTGTGAATCTTTTCCGGGCCTCTCCGGGCAACCTAGGAGAGGAGGTGAGCGCTTTGCCGCGGTACCCGATCGGCGCGATGTTGCTGTTGTTATCGATGATCGCCTTCGGTTTCGGAATGGGCGGGGGGATCGCCCGGAGTTTGCGCCTCACAAGCAAAACCATTTTTTTGGCGCTTCTGCTCTGGTGGCTCGCCCTTTTTATCGACCTTCCACTTGGCGGTGATCTTCCCTGGGTGGGGGTCAATGCGGGCGGTGCCCTGCTGCCGCTCGTCTATGGCTTTGCCTTGAGCGGCAAGACGACCTTGGAGCCGCGGCGGTTCTGGCTGGCCTTGGCGACGGTCGCCCTGTCGGGACTCATTGGGATGCAGGTGCTGGGCATGGAAGCGGATCACTTTCTCTGGGACGGCCATTGGCTGTTCACCCTGCTGGGGGCTGTCGGGGCCGCCGCAGTGGCAGCCGAGAGCCGGGGCGCCCTGGCGGCGATCCTGCTCGGTTCGGTGTTGGTGGAAACGATCGCGCCCTTTGTCAACGCCTACGGGAGCCTGACGTCTTTGGAAAAAGGCGGTCTGTTGGGGAGCGGGATCGTCTTCGATCGGATCGTCTTATCGGCCTTCTTTGTCCTCGTGTTGACGACGCTCTCCGAGCGGGTAGGGGAGTGGAAACCGGAAAAGCTGCGGGAGACGGGCATGGAGCCGGTGCGCTGGTTGTCCCGGGCGATTCCCCTGTTACGGCGGGTCGATCAGCGCGAGGATGAACTGACCCAGGTGAAGCAGGACGATGGACCGCCCAAGTAGAGGCGTTCCGTTGCCGAAAACGATCGTCGTCCTGCCCGCGTTGCTGTCCGGTTTTCTCTTCCTATGCCTCCTCGCCGCGCTGGCATGGCTGGGCTATGGGCAGTTGGGCGGCGAGCGGTCGCCCCTTGCTTCCCAGACCGCCTGGCAAATGGTCGTGACAGACAGGGGCGAACAATTGGGCGCCTGTCGCTGGCCCTGGCAACAGGGGGAGGCCCTGATCGACACCCAAGGCAGGCGCTGGCAGGTGGAGGGCAGGGGAAAGGCGGAAAGCGCCCCATCGGGAGTGCCGGTCCATGTCCGCCAAGACCTTGCCACCGGGGATGATCGTTCCGATCCGGTCGTCCATCCGGCCCTCTGCCCTGTCGGCGTTCTGTCTCCCGCCGATGGGACCAAAGGGTCCATCGCCCTGCTCGTGCCCGGAGATGACGATTCACAGGCAGCCGTTTGGCAGAAGGCGCTGGAACAAGCGGGCTACCGGATTTTTCGGACCGATGACATGGCCGCCGATTCGCCTCGCGCCATCCGCCAAGCGGCAGCGGGTTCACCGCTGGCGATCGTGCGTCTCCGCCAGTCACCGGCAGGCGGGTGGCGCGGACCAACGGGCGAGCGCCAGCAGGCGCAACTGCTCATCGAAGCGGGCCACCCGCGCCAGCGATCGAACCTGACATTCGCTCTCCGGTGGCAACAGTCGATCCAAACGGCAGAGCGTCCCGTGATCGTGATCACCCGGCGTCGCCTGGGTCAGCATCTCTTCCCCCGAGCCATCGATGTGCTGCTGCCGGAGACCTTCGTCCCCAGCGAATCGGTCGTCCTGGCGAGGGGATTGGCGGCAGCGCTGGAACCCGATTCCTTGACGAATGAGGGCCTGTCCGTCATAATGGATAAAAGAATCATGGACATAAGGGGGCCTCAGCCGTGCAACCTGCAGGCGGCTCGATAGAGGACCTGGATCCGGCAGGTCTGGCAAGCCGTCTCGGTCTGCGGCGAGGCGACCGGGTGATCGCGGTTAACGGTCATGCCATCCACGACGTGCTGGATTATGGCTTTTATATCCGCGAAGCCCGCGTCAGCCTGGATATCCTGGACAAAGCCACCGGGGAGATCCGGCGCTTCGAGTTGAAAAAGGATGAGGACGACGATCTGGGCATTCGCTTTTCCGAGGCCACCTTCGACGGCCTGCGGCGTTGCCAGAACCGCTGTCTTTTTTGTTTTGTCGACCAGATGCCGCCGGGGATGCGACCGTCTCTCTATGCGAAAGACGACGATTACCGCCATTCGTTCTGGCATGGCAATTTCATCACCTTGACCAACCTCTCCGAGGCGGCCTTTGAACGGCTGCTCTCGTTGCGATTAAGCCCCCTTTACATCTCCGTGCAGGCCACCGACGGTGAGACGCGCCAACGCCTGTTGGGGCACCGCCGGGCCGGGGAGATCATGGATCGCCTGCGCCGGTTGGCCGAGGCCAGGATCCAGCTGCACACGCAGATCGTCTGCTGTCCCGGCCTCAATGACGGCGCCGTGCTCGACAAATCGCTGGCCGATCTCGCCTCTCTCGGTTACGCCCTGGCCAGTGTAGCCGTCGTGCCTGTCGGGTTGACGAAGCACCGGGAGGGCTTGTTTCCCTTGCGCCCCTTTGCGCCGGACGAAGCGGAGGCTGTCCTCCGGCAAGTGGGCGCCTGGCGGGAACGGGCGCTGGCGGAACGGGGCGAAAGCGTCTTTTTTGCAGCCGACGAGTTTTACCTGTTGGCCGGGCTCCCCTTTCCGCCGGCTGAGGTCTATGAGGATTATGGCCAACTCGAAAACGGGGTGGGGCTCTGCCGGCTCTTTTGGGAAGACTGGGAAGAGGCGGCCCGGCAGTCACAGGAAAAGCGTGACCCTACAGGAGAGCGCACGTTTATTGTGACAGGCCAGTCAGGCCAGCGGTTTTTGGACCGCCTTCTCAACGATGCCTTGCCGCCATGGGCGGCGAAGGGGCGCGACAGCGACATCCGGTTGATCGGCGTGACAAACCGGTTCTTCGGTACCACCGTGACCGTTGCCGGATTGCTGACAGGGCGCGATGTGATTGAGGCCCTGCGAGGATTGGACAATCCGCCCCAACAAGGGGAACGGGTGTTGTTGCCATCGGTGATGTTCCGGGCCGAAGGCGACGTAACCCTCGATGATTATACGGCCGACGGCATCGCCGAGGCGCTTGGCGGCGTCCGGACAGAGGTCATTGACGCCGAGGGCGGCGCCCTTTTTGCGGCGCTTTTTCCCGGAGAGAAACAGCGGGGAAGCAGGTGAGGTTCTATGGCAAAACCGATCGTGGCCATTGTGGGCCGCCCAAATGTGGGAAAATCGACCCTTTTCAACCGGTTGACCGGCGGAAGGGTGGCTATCGTAGAAGACCAACCGGGGGTGACCCGGGATCGTTTGTACCGTGACGCCAACTGGCTGGAACGGGAGTTCACCGTTGTGGACACGGGCGGATTGGATTTTGGCGACCGTGATAACCCCTTTTCCGCCATCATCCATAAGCAGGCGGAAGCGGCCATGGAAGAGGCCGACGTGATCATGTTCATGGTCGACGGACGGAGCGGGATCACCGCCGATGACGAGGCCGTCGCCACGATCCTGCGGAAGGCGAAGAAGCCCGTTTTCCTCGTCGTCAACAAGATCGAGGACTTTTCCCAAAAAGAACGTTACTTCGATTTTTACTCCCTTGGCCTTGGCGATCCCATTCCCATCTCGGCCTCTCACGGCATGAACACAGGCGACCTGCTGGACGCTGTCGTGGCCGCCCTGCCGGAGAACAATGGCGAAGAGGATGACCCTGATGCGATCAAGATCGCTGTCATCGGGCGGCCGAATGTGGGCAAATCGTCCCTGGTCAACGCCATTTTGGGCCAGGAGCGCGTCATTGTATCCGACATCCCGGGAACGACGCGCGACGCCATCGACACCGCCTTTGACCGTGACGGCAAGCGCTACATCCTGATCGATACGGCGGGCATGCGCCGCAAAGGGAGGATCGATGAGGCCGTTGAGCGGTACAGCGTCATGCGCTCTTTGCGGGCCATCGACCGGAGCGACGTGGTGCTCATGGTGATCGACGCTTCCCAGGGAGTGACCGAACAGGACAAAAAGATCGCCGGTTACGCCCACGAGGCCGGGAAGGCGTGTGTGCTCGTCCTCAACAAATGGGATCTCGTCCCGAAAGACGAAAAGACGATGAACCGCTTCGACAAGGTCGTCCGTTCGGAGATGGGTTTTCTCGCTTATGCACCAACGATTTATGTTTCTGCCTTGACGAAACAGCGTCTGCCGAAGATACTGGAACTGGTGGATTTTGTGGCCGAACAGGCCACCCGCCGCATCAGCACGTCAGTCCTGAACGAACTCCTGGCGGACATCCAGCGGGTGACGCCGGCCCCGACGGACCGCGGTCGACGGTTGAAGATCCTCTTTGTGACGCAGACAGCTGTCAAGCCGCCCACCTTTGTCTTTTTCGTCAATGATGAGGATTTGTTCCATTTTTCCTATCGTCGCCACGTGGAGAACCGCTTCCGGGAGACCTTCGGCTTTGAAGGCGTCCCGATGCGCTTTTTCATCCGCCAGCGCGAGAAGGAAAAGGAATAGAAAGGATCCCGAGCGCTATGAACACCATGCTCACCCCGACAATCAACATGACGTCGCTTGGGCTGATTGCGCTGGCCTTTTTCCTCGGGTCGATTCCCTTTGCCTATCTCGTCGGGAAGCTGCGCGGCATTGACATCCGCCAGCACGGCAGCGGCAATGTGGGCGCCACCAACGCCTTCCGGGTGTTGGGGGCGACCTTCGGCGCCTTGACGCTGATTCTCGACGCCGGCAAAGGGGCGCTGGCCGCCTGGTTGGGGCTGGCGCAGGGCGAAACGATGGCCGTCGTCGCCGGGCTGGCCGCCATTTTGGGGCACACCTTTTCCCCCTTCATGAAATTCAAAGGCGGCAAAGGGGTGGCCAGCGCCGCCGGTGTGGTGCTGTTGCTCGTGCCGGACGTGACGCTGATCTGTCTGCTGGCCTTTGGGCTGGCGGTGTTTCTCACAAAATATGTTTCCGTCGGTTCCCTCACGGCAGCGGTACTGCTCCCGTTGCTGATGTTTTTTCTGCACAAACCGGTTCCTTATCAGTTATTTGCCCTGGTGACGGCCCTTTTTGTCATCTACCGTCACAGTTCCAACATCCGCAGGCTGCTGGCTGGAACCGAAAATCCCATCACAGGCAAACAACATAAATAATGGTGACGTAAAGATAGGGGGAAATTCTGAACATGCAATCGGAAAAAGTCGCTGTACTCGGCGCCGGAAGTTGGGGCACCGCCCTGGGTCGCCTGCTCGTGCAGCAGGGGAAACAGGTCTATCTCTGGTCCCGCCGGAACGATCTGGCCAAGGATATCAACAGTTACCGTGAAAATCGCCGCTATCTGCCCGGCGTTTTGTTGCCGGCTAAGGTTCGCGCCTACTCCGATGTGGACGAGGTGTTGAAAGAAGCCGCCACGATCGTGCTGGCTCTCCCTTCCTCGGCACTGCGCGAGACGGCGGCATTGATTCGTGATAAGGTGGAAGGAGAGGCGCTGATCATCAGCACCTCGAAGGGGATCGACCCGGAGACGTTGAAGCGGCCTTCCCAGATCTTGCGGGAGGAATTGCCAAAGAATTTGGCCGATCGTGTCGTCGTTCTTTCGGGCCCCAGCCATGCCGAGGAAGTGGCGCGCGACATCCCGACGACCGTTGTCGTGTCGGCGGAACAGCGGGCCGTCGCCGAACAGGCCCAGGACCTGCTGATGCGATCCCATTTTCGGGTCTATACCAACCCTGACCTGCTCGGCCTGGAACTGGGCGGTTCGTTGAAAAACATCATCGCCCTGGCCTGCGGCGTCGCCGAAGGGCTTGGCTTTGGCGACAACACCAAGGCTGCCCTGGTCACGCGCGGTCTGGCCGAGATCATCCGTCTCGGAACGGCCCTGGGCGCCCGGGAAACAACCTTCGCCGGTCTTGCCGGTCTTGGCGATCTCGTTGTCACCTGCACCAGCAAACACTCTCGGAACATGCGTTTTGGCAGCTTCCTCGGCAAAGGCAAACCGGTCGAAGAGTCGCTGGCCCTGGTCGGTCAGACCGTGGAGAGCATTCGCACGACCCGCGCCGCCTACCAACTGGCGAAGGCGAAAGGCATCGAAATGCCGATCACCGAAGAGTGCTACCGCGTGCTCTTTGAGGACGCCGCTCCGGCCGACGCTGTCGGTTCCTTGATGACGCGCCTGAAGACCCATGAGGTCGAGGAAGGCGTCGAGGGCTGGAATTAAGATTTCTGCTGAAATTGTTTTTTGTGGGTCTTGCATCGCCAAAAAACATATGGTAAAGTAAACCCAACTTCACAGGAACAACAGCGATGACAGAGAAAAGTAGGTCGGACCCAGCCTTACAGGGAGGAAACGCCATAGACTGAGAGCGTTTTCATGGCATGACAGACTGAAGTTCCCTCTGGAGCTGCCGGCTGAAACCGAGCAACCTTTGGTTGTGACGGCGCGTAGGTCAGGCCGTAGACTTCTGACGTTACATGGAAGGGAGTATCGGAACGACGTTCCCGTACTCTGCATGGAGGTGGATCCTTTTTTTCTTTGGAAAAGCAGGATCAACCAGGGTGGTAACGCGAGAGCATCACGCTTTTCGTCCCTGTTGGGGATGAAAAGCGTTTTTTTATTTTCTCTCCGCTACCGATCATGCAGTCGTGTGTTGTCGTCCTTCCCGCACTCTTATTCTCAATGAGCGGACCGCGCATTTTTTGTGCGGTCAACCAGGGTGGTACCGCGGATGCCCCGTAGCATTCGTCCCTACGAAGGGACGGCTACGGGTTTTTTTTTTGCCATGGTTTGCGTTACTGTCACTGTCCTTCGGTAGCCCTGTAGTGGAACTGGGGCGGATTGGTCTGCGAGCGGTTTGGGCGAAGCGGCGAAAAGCCGAGCGCAGCTGCGAAGCGTCGGGAGCGCCATAACATGCAGAACAACTCAGAGGTTTGGCGCGACCAGCGGAGCAGCGGAGCGAGCCGCCGCGCAGCCCTTAGCGAGCGGGCCAATCCGCCCCGCCTCCAACGCTTGGGGCTCCCCGAAAACGTTCAGTAAGCAAAAACTTGAGACGGGACATAAGAAAAGGAGGAATCACCCATGGTCATCGTCATGACCCCCCACGCCACCCAAGCCCAGATCGAAAAAGTCAATCGGATCCTCTCCGAGTACGGCTTCGCCGGCCACATGATCACCGGGGTGAACCGCATCGTCATCGGCGCTGTCGGCGACCGTCAGGCCATCGCCTCCTTAGGACTGGAGACGCTGGCCGGCGTGGAAAAGGTGGTGCCCATCCGCCGTCCCTACAAACTGGTCAGCCGGGAGGCCAAAGAGGAGAATACCATCGTCCATGTCAAGGATGTGGCCATCGGCGGCGACGAAGTGACCGTCATCGCCGGTCCCTGCGCCATTGAGAGTGTCGAACAGGTCATGAAGGCCGCCGAGGAGGTCCGCCGCTGCGGCGGGAAGATCCTGCGCGGCGGCGCCTTCAAACCGCGCACGTCGCCCTATGCCTTCCAGGGGCTGGAGGAAGAGGGCTTAAAGATCATGCGCACCGCTGGCCGCTTCGCCGGCCTGCCGACGGTGAGCGAGGTCATCGACGAGCCCAGCCTGGAACTGGCCTGCCAATACCTGGACATGGTGCAGATCGGCGCCCGCAACATGCAGAATTTCCGTCTCCTCCAGGCGGTCGGCCGCGCCCGCATCCCCGTTATCCTCAAACGCGGCCTCTCAGCCACCATCGAGGAGTGGCTCATGGCCGCCGAGTACATCCTGTCAGAGGGAAACAGCCAGGTCATCCTCTGCGAACGGGGCATCCGCACCTATGAGACGGCGACACGCAACACCTTGGACCTGAGCGCCATCCCTCTGGTCAAAGAACTCTCCCATCTGCCGATTCTGGTCGATCCCAGCCACTCCACAGGCGCGTCGCGGCTGGTCAAATCCATGTCGAAGGCGGCCGTCGCCGCCGGCGCCGACGGGCTGCTGGTGGAGGTTCACCCTGATCCCTGCCGGGCGCTCTGCGACGGCCCCCAGTCTCTCGATCCCGAAGGGTTCGAGTCGCTGATGAAGGAGTTGACCCCTGTCGCCCACGCGGTGAACCGCGGCATCTAGCCGGGGAAGAAAACGGGCAGACCCCTCTCTTTTCGTTCTAGCCGATGCCTTGGCCACATATCCATACAAATGGGGCGCTGTGGCGGCGGTTTTCAACAAAATGGAACGGATTGGTTTTCCCCGCTATGGAAACAGTCATACGGACACGCATGGCCTCATATAAATCTTAGCGTTAAGGCCTGTCAACGGAAATATTTGGGGTGGAGACCCAACCGAGCGGCCAGGGCAAAACAGTCCGATAAGGAGGGGAAAACCGCGATGGAGAAACTGGATATTTTCCGTGATATCAGTGACCGCACTGGAGGCGACATCTATATCGGGGTGGTAGGCCCGGTCCGCACGGGTAAGTCCACCTTTATCAAACGGTTTATGGAACATCTCGTGTTGCCCAACATCAAGAACGTCCATGACAAGGAGCGGGCTCGCGACGAGCTGCCGCAGTCGGCCGCCGGGCGCACGATCATGACGACGGAGCCGAAGTTCATCCCCAACGAGGCCGTCGAGATCGGCGTCAAAAACGGTCTCAAGATGCGGATCCGCATGGTCGACTGTGTCGGCTACACCGTCGACGGCGCTCTCGGCTATGAGGAAGAGGAAGGCCCGCGGATGGTGATGACCCCCTGGTCGGAAGCGGAGATGCCCTTTCAAGACGCAGCCGAGATCGGCACGCGCAAGGTGATCGCCGATCACTCCACCATCGGACTGGTCATCACCACCGACGGTTCCATCACGGATCTGCCTCGCGATTCCTACATGGAAGCCGAGGAGCGAGTGATTGAAGAACTTCGCGAACTGCATAAGCCCTTCGTCGTCATCTTGAACTCCATGCGGCCCCATTCGCGCGATACGGCCGAACTGGCCTACACCCTGGAGGGTCGCTACCAGGTCCCCGTCCTGCCGCTGAACGTATCGGAACTGAACCAGGAGGACATTCTGAAGCTCCTGGAAGAGGCGCTCTACGAGTTCCCCGTCACCGAGGTGAACATCAACCTGCCCCTCTGGATCGAGGAACTGGAGGTCAAACACCCGCTGCGGCAAAAATTCGAAAGCGCCGTCCGGGAGACGATCTCGCAGGTAAAACGGCTCCGTGACATCGACATCGCTGTGGAAACCCTTGGCGAGTACGATTTCGTGGAGGAGGTCTTCCTCCAGCAGATGAACCTGGGGACGGGCGCCGCCTCCATCGAGATGACGGCGCCGGACAGCATGTTCTATACGGTGCTCCAGGAAGAGAGCGGGTTCACCATCACAGGCGAACACGACCTGCTGCGCTTGATGAAGGAATTGTCCAAGGCGAAACGGGAGTATGACAAGGTGTCGACGGCGTTGGAGGATGTGCGCCAGAACGGCTACGGCGTCGTCAATCCGAGCCTGGAAGAGATGTACCTGGAAGAGCCGGAACTGATCAAACAGGGGAACCGCTTCGGCGTCAAACTCAAAGCCAGCGCGCCGTCCCTGCACCTCATCCGCGCCGACATCACCACCGAGATCACCCCCATCATCGGAACGGAGAAACAGTGTGAGGAACTGGTCCGCTACATCCTCGAGGAGTTCGAAGAGAATCCTCAAAAGATCTGGGAATCCAACATATTCGGCAAATCCCTGCACGACCTGGTCCGCGAGGGTGTCCAGAACAAGTTGCAGCGCATGCCGGAAAATGTGCAAGGAAAATTGCAGGAGACGCTCCAGCGCATCGTCAACGAAGGCAACGGCGGTCTGATCTGCATCATTATCTAAAGAAAAAGCCGGGAACGACGCCCGGCTTTTTTCCTTGTCCCATCAGGAAGGGATTCGCGACGCCCAGGTGGTATTAACTGCATTATATAGAAGTCATGAAAGGGGAAAACAACATACCATGAAAATCGTGCTGGTGAATGGCAGCCCGAACCGGGCAGGAAATACGGCGGCATTGCTCGATGCCGCAGCCGCGGAGATCGTCAAAGCAGGCGCAGCGGTGAGCCGGATCGATGTGGCTGAGGCCTTGGCCAGCGCCCGTTGGCCCTTCTGCACCGCCTGCTCCAACCCCTGTTCCGGCGCCTGTTTTACGGGAACGGCGCTGGAGGAGGCCTATGACGCGATCGCCGGCGCTGACGGCGTCCTGATCGGCAGCCCTGTCTATTTCGGCACGGTGAGCGCTCAACTGAAAGCCTTTTTTGACAAGACCCGCCAGGTTCGAGGGAAAAAAGCCTGGTTTGGCCTCCCCGGCGGCGCCGTCACCTGTGGGGCTTCACGCTTCGGCGGTCAGGAGACGACGGTGCGGGCGATCCACGACATGATGCTGGTGCAGGGAATGACCCTCGTCGGCGACGGTTATCTTGAGAATGACTGCGGTCATTTTGGCGCATCGGCCCAAAAACCGGCGGCCGCCGACGCTGACGGTTTGAAGCGCGCCGGCATCCTCGGCCGCCGGATCGTCGAGGCGGCCCGCGCCCTCGCCCGGAAAGGCTAACGGCCGAGGAGCGACGCCCTCCTGACCATCGTCAGTCAACGGAGTCTGGGGCGAGAGACCCCTGGTTGAGCGAGGTGTGACCATGATTCTTCGGGAAGAATTGGAGCGGCGGGAGGAAAGCCTCTTGTCTCCCTATGCGGCCAAGAGCGCCCACAGCAGGGGTCGCATGAAACCGGAAGAGGAATGCGCCATGCGAACGGCCTTCCAGCGCGACCGTGATCGGATCATCCACTCGAAGGCCTTCCGGCGGCTGAAGCACAAGACCCAGGTCTTTATCTCCCCCGAGGGCGATCACTTCCGCACCCGTCTCACCCATACGCTGGAGGTTGCCCAGATCGCCCGGACGATCGCCCGCGCGCTGGCGCTCAATGAGGATCTGACAGAGGCGATCGCCCTCGGCCATGACCTGGGGCACACCCCCTTCGGCCATGCCGGGGAAGACGCCCTTGACAAGACACTGACAGAAGGGTTCTCCCATGCCCGGCAGAGCCTGCGCGTTGTGGAACTGTTGGAACAGGGGAGCGGGCTGAACCTGACCTGGGAGGTCCGCGACGGCATCGTCAACCACTCCAGCAGCGGCAAGCCGACCACCTTGGAGGGGCAGATCGTCCGCTGGGCCGACCGCTTCGCCTACATCAACCATGACATCGACGACGCCATCCGGGGCGGCATCATCGGGGAGGGCGAGCTTCCCCAGGACTGCCTCCAGGTCCTTGGCGCCAATCATCGCAGCCGCATTAACCGGATGGTCATGGACATGGTGCAGGCGTCGTGGGAACAGCCGGAGATCCGGCTCAGCCCCGAGGTGGAGGAGGCGACGCTGAAGTTGCGGCGCTTCATGTTCAACCAGGTGTACATCGGTTCGCAGGCCAAAGGGGAAGAGAGCAAGGCCAAGGAATTGATCTTTTCTCTGTTCCGCTACTTCAAATACAACCCGCGCGCCATGCCGCAGGAGTTTCAGGAGATGATCGAGACGCAAGGGCTGGAGCGCACCGTCACCGATTACATCTCCGGGATGACGGATCGCTTCGCCGTCAAGGTCTACGAACGGCTGTTTCTGCCCTTGCCTTGGCTCAGCCGTTGGGATTAGAACCCCCCGAGGGTAGGTATAATATAGAGGATCAGAGCGAAGACATCCAGAAAGGGCAAAAAAGTGTCGGATTTCTGGAGGAAATGTCAACTCCGCCGCGAATAACAAGAAAGGATTTCAGGCTGCCGCAAAAGCAGGAGAATGCCGCAAAGCAGGAGAAGAAGGAATTAAGCGCCAGACGGCGAATGCATGATGGGGTGATGGTTTTTGCGAGATCCCCAAATCGTCGATGAGATTCGCCATCGTTTGGATATTGTCGAAATAGTGGCGGATTATGTGGCGCTGAAACGGCAGGGTGGACGGTATGTCGGGCTCTGCCCCTTTCACTCCGAAAAGACACCGTCTTTTACCGTATCGCGGGATAAGCAATACTTTCATTGCTTCGGTTGCGGTACGGGTGGCGATGTCTTTACCTTTGTCATGCTTCGCGAGAACCTGGCCTTTCCGGAAGCCCTCAAAAAGCTGGCCGACAAGGCCGGCGTCACCCTCCCGGAACAGAAACTGACGCCCACCCAGCAGGCCCAGCGCACCGCCGTTGAACGGGGGAGGGCGCTGCACAAGCGAGCGGCGGAACTGTACTTCCAATGCTTGCGTGACGACGGGAGGGCGCGGACGGCCCGTGAGTACCTGAGCCGGCGCGGTGTGAGTGACAGCGTCGCCGTCGATTTCGCCTTGGGCTATGCGCCGCCTGGCTGGGAGTTTCTTGCCACCCGATTACAGCAAGAAGGATACCTTCCGGAAGAGCTGGAACGGTTCGGTTTGATCGTGCCCCGCCAGGGCGGAGAAGGCCACTATGACCGTTTTCGCAACCGGATCATCTTTCCCATATTCGACGCCCAAGGGCGTCCCGTCGCCTTCGGCGGCCGCGTCTTAGATGACGAGGTCCCCAAGTACCTCAACTCGCCGGAAACGCCCCTCTACAAAAAGGGGCAGCACCTCTACGGCCTGAACAAGGCCGGTCCCGCCATCCGGGAAAAAGGGGTGGCCGTGCTCGTCGAGGGTTACATGGATGTCATCGCCTCTCACCAGCATGGCATCCGCCAGGCCGTTGCCAGCCTCGGCACGGCCATGACGCCCGAGCAGGGCCGCCTGCTCCTCCGCTACGCGCCCCAGGTGCTGATCTGTTATGACAGCGACCGGGCCGGCGTCGAGGCGGCGGTGAAGGCCGGCGAGATCCTGACCGGTCTGGGCGCGCGGATCCACGTGCTGACCCTGCCGGAAGGCAAGGATCCCGACGAGTACCTGCAACGCCACGGAGCGGACAGCTTCTGGCTGGCGGCCGAACAGGCGCCGCCCTTTTTCACCTTTTGCTTTTCCCGCATCGCCGCCGGACAGGACCTGTCGACGGCTGCCGGCAAGGTGACCGTCGTCCGCGAACTGGCCTCCCTGTTGCTGATGATACCCAGCGCGGTGGAGCAGGAGGCCAACATCCAGTGGCTCGCCCGGGAACTGCGGATCTCCGAGGCGGCGGTGATGGAAGAAATCCGGGGACACGCCCGGAATGCCCGCGCGCCGGGGATGAGAAAGGAAAATATTAGACATACTATTTCTGCTTCTGCCCCTGTCCGAATCGCCGGAGGCGCTGAGGCGCCAGCTGGGCCGACGGAGACCGGCGCTGTTGATTCAGCCGGGACGACGGGAGCAGGCGGGACAGAGCAACGACAACATAGCCTAAACCGACAAGAACAGGCCTGGCGATATCTCCTTTACTGGATGATCGGGGACCCGGAACGGGTCCGCTGGGTCTTTGAACGGTTGGGCGAGGAAATCCCCCGCGCCACAGGTCCTCTGGGTGAAATCCTTGCCGCCTTGACGGCCGAGTGCCAGGCAGGCGGCGGAGGCTCCCTGACGGGGCGGGTGGCGGAACGGCTGACCTCCGACAGCGCCAAGGGATACCTGAGCGCGCTGTTGGTGGAGGAGATCCTCTGCCAAGAACCGGTGATAGAAGATTGCATCAACACATTGCGTTACGGATGGTTGACAGAAGAAATCGCCAGCCTGGAGAGCCAGGTGGACGCCTTTTCCCGGAGCGGTGACATGGAGGCGATGCAGCGATTGCTGCCACGCCTGTCGCGATTACAGCAAGCCCGCAGCCGGGCGGCGCGCCGACAGGGCGCCATGCCTTTTGGCGGTCGATTGGATCAACGGCCCTGGTACAAGGGGGGGAACCACGGATGAAGGAAGAGCAGAAAGAAGAACAGGTAGAACAAGTACAAAAAGTAAAAGACCTGATTGCCAAAGGGAAGAAAAAAGGGGTCCTCACCTACCAGGAGATCATGGACGCGCTGCAAGGTGTCGAGATGACGGCAGACCAAGTCGATGATATCTACGAGCAATTGGGCAACATGGGAATCGATGTGGTGCCGGAGAACACCGAGTCGGAATCCTTGGATAAAGCCGAAGAACCAATCATCCGGGAAGAGGAAGAGATTGAAGTCGATCTGTCCGTGCCGGAAGGCGTGGGCATCGATGATCCCGTTCGGATGTACCTCAAGGAGATCGGGCGGGTGCCTCTGCTCTCAGCGGAAGAGGAGATCGATCTGGCCAAGCGGATGGAGGAAGGCGATGAGGCGGCCAAGCGGCGCCTCGCCGAAGCCAACCTGCGGCTGGTCGTATCCATCGCCAAGCGGTATGTGGGCCGGGGCATGCTGTTCCTGGATCTGATCCAGGAAGGCAACCTGGGCTTGATCAAGGCCGTCGAGAAGTTTGATTATCGCAAAGGGTACAAGTTCTCCACCTATGCCACCTGGTGGATCCGGCAGGCCATCACCCGGGCCATCGCCGACCAGGCGCGGACGATTCGCATCCCCGTCCACATGGTGGAGACGATCAACAAGCTGATCCGCGTGTCCCGCCAGCTCCTCCAGGAGTATGGCCGGGAACCGATGCCTGAAGAGATCGCCAAGGAGATGGACATCCCTGTCGAGCGGGTGCGGGAGATCATGAAGATCGCCCAGGAGCCCGTCTCCCTGGAAACGCCCATCGGCGAGGAAGAGGATTCTCACCTGGGCGATTTCATCGAAGATCAGGACGCCCCGGCGCCGGCGGAGGCCGCCTCCTTCATCCTGCTCAAGGAGCAGTTGGAAGAGGTGCTGGAAACGCTGACGGCGCGGGAGATGAAGGTCCTTCGCCTGCGCTTCGGACTGGACGACGGCCGCTCCCGCACCCTTGAAGAGGTGGGGCAGGAGTTCGGCGTCACCCGCGAACGGATCCGCCAGATCGAGGCCAAGGCGCTGCGCAAGCTCCGCCATCCCAGCCGGAGCAAGAAGCTGAAAGATTATCTGGATTAACCGGTCCCCGGTTGCACGGTTGGTCCGGAGTCGAAACGATTGCCGGCGCAGCTGGTTGAAAAAGGATTATTGACGGAACGTCGATGGTCATGTATAATCGAATAGACGCTTTTAATGGCATCCTCGCTTCGGGGATGTCGAACGGGCCTATAGCTCAGCGGTAGAGCGGCCGGCTCATAACCGGTTGGTCCCAGGTTCGATCCCTGGTGGGCCCACCACATACGCATCTTCGCCCGTTTGCCTGACCGGCAGACGGGCTTTGTTGTTGTTTTCGGTCGCTCGCACAAATCGACATGTGAAGGATGGATTCTGTTGGAACTGAGCCCGCGACTGCAACGGTTGGCGGCGGCGGCGCCGCCCGGCCTGCCGATCGCCGATATCGGCACCGATCACGCCTATATCCCCGTCCACCTGGTCAAAACCGGCCGCATCCCCTCGGCCGTGGGCGTTGAGGTCCATCCCGGCCCACTGGAGGCGGCGCGGCAGCATGTGGCCGCCTATGGCGTCAAAGACAAGATCGACATCCGCGCCGGCGACGGACTGGCGCCGCTGCAACCGGGCGAGGTCGGCGCCATCGTCATCGCCGGCATGGGCGGCGGCACCATCCAGACGATCCTGACCGAGGGGGACGCCGCTGGCAAACTGGCCGGAGTAAGCCGGCTCATCCTCCAACCCCTCGAAGGCGCCGGGGAACTGCGGCGCTGGCTCCATCACCGGGGATGGCGGATCGTCGAGGAGGATCTGGTGGCCGAAGGGGCCCGGATCTATGAGGTGATCATCCTTGAACCGTCCGGCGCGGATGGTTCGATCCGAGAGCATGCGGAGCATGTGGCGACAGAACATAAGCTGGCAATGATCGGCGATCCCCTTATGGAGATGGTGAAGATCCGGGAGGATGTATTCGGTTCTGAAACCGGGGAAACTTCGGAAGAACTGTTTTGGGATCTCGGACCGCTCCTGCTAGCCCAGCGGCATTGGCTGTTGAGCCCAGTCGTGGAGAAACGGATCGAGCGGGAGCGCCGGGCGCTGGCAGGCATCGGCCAGGCGCGGCAACCGGATGAGGCAAAGATGGTGAAAATCAAATCCCGCCTAGCGGCGTTGGAGAGGGTGAGGGCATGGCTGTCGCCTGTGCGCGCGTAATCGAATGGATCGAAGGGCTGGCGCCGAAAAGGCTGGCCGAAGACTGGGACAATGTGGGCCTACAAGTGGGTGATCCGGCTCATCCCGTCGAAAAGATCTATGTAGCCCTTGATGTGGATGAAAGAGTGGTCCAGTCGGCGGCGGAACAGGGCTGCCAGATGATCGTCTCCCACCATCCCCTCTTTTTTAAACCCATGAAAACGATCCGCTATGACCAGCCCCAGGGGCGGCTGATCCGGGCCATCGTCAAGGCCAACCTCCAGGTCTATTCGGCCCACACCAACCTGGATTCCGCCCGGGGGGGCGTCAACGACATCCTGGCGCAACGCCTCGGTCTTGAGGCGATTGAACCGCTTTTCGACGACAAGCAGGAGGAACTGGTCAAGATCGTCGTCTTCGTCCCTGCCAACCATGAGGCGGTTGTCCGCCGGGCCATGGGCGACGCCGGCGCCGGACATATCGGCAACTACTCCCACTGCGCCTTTGGCAGCGCCGGGCGAGGAACCTTTTTGCCCTTGGCGGGGACGACGCCCTTCATCGGCGTTCAAGGGGTTTTGGAAGAGGTGGAAGAGGTTCGCCTGGAGACGATCGTCTCCCAAAAGGGGTTGAACCGGGTGCTGAAGGCGATGTTGAAGGCCCATCCCTATGAAGAGGCGGCCTATGACCTCTATCCGCTGTTGAACAGGGGAGACAAGACGGGCCTGGGACGCGTCGGCCGCTTGCCTGCGCCGGAGCCCCTGGAAGCGGTGGCGGAACGGATCAAAACGAAGCTCCATGTGGCCCGTGTCCGCTGGACTGGCGCTGACAAGGGACGGATGGTCGAGAAGATCGCTGTCTGCGGCGGATCGGGCGCATCGGCGATCGCTCGCGCCCAGTTTAAAGGCGCCCAGGTGCTCGTCACCGGTGATATCAAATACCATGAGGCCCAGACGGCGGAATTGCTGGGCATCGATCTCATCGACGCCGGTCATTTTGCCACAGAGCGGCCGGTCTTGGAGGCCCTGGCGGCCTATCTGGAAGAGCGGGCCGCCAAAGAGAAGACAACGGTCCAGGTGATCGTCCATCCACAGAGCCAGGACCCTTTTACCGACCTATAGTCGCGTAGAAAGGGGAAACCGGGAAGGAGAGTGGGGCATGCGATACGGAATTCTCGCCGATGTCCATGGAAAACCGGAGGCCTTGCACAAGGCGCTGCGGCTGCTGCATGGTGTGGACCGCATCCTGTTTCTTGGCGATGTTCCGGGGTACCGTGATACGGAGGGTCTGCCTGAGTGTTTGCAAGCCTTGGCTGATGAAGGCGCTTTGGGCGTGCGGGGAAACTGTGACGCCTATGTGCTCAGCCACCGTCGCCCGCCGGAGATCGCGCCGGCGCTCTGGGATTATTACGCAGACTGGCCCGAGTCGATCAAGGAAGAGGGTCTGCTTTTTGTCCACGGCGGACCGCGCGATCCGATCCATGAACGGGTGGATGGGGAGCATGCGGCTTGGGCTGATTTTTGCATCTTTGACTTTGACATCTGTTTTCACGGCCATGAGCACCGCGTCACCGCTTTCGCCTACAGCGACGACGGCGATGTGGCGACGGTGGCGCTGCCGGAAAGCGGATTCTACACCCTGGAGGCGAATCGCCGCTACATCATCGGCGTCGGCTCTGTGGGCAAGCCGAAGGATGACTGCCGGGGCAGCGTCATCCTCTTTGACCAAGGGAAACGGCTGCTCCGGGTGGAGCGTTTTTCAATCGAGTAGGGGGAAAGACGAACGTGAACATCAATCGAAGCAACTGGCAGGATCATCCCCTCGTTGCCTGGCTGTTTTCCTCGACAGGGATGACGGCGCTGGCGGTCATCAACCTTTTGGGGACCCTCTACGGCTTTTGGTGGTATCGCATGCAACTGGCCGAGACGGAGGCTCATCTGTGGCCGCTGGTGCCGGACAGCCCCTTGGCGTCAGGGGATTTTACCCTGGTGCTGGCGCTGCTGCTGCTGGGGATCCGCTGGCCCTGGCTGGAGTGCCTCGCGCCGGTCGTCTTGGTCAAATACGGCCTGTGGGCGGTGATCATCAACATTGACGCGGCCCTGATGGCTGGAGCGACTTTTGAGAACTGGATGCTCGGCCTTTCTCACCTGGGCATGGCCCTCCAGGCGCTGCTGTTCTGGCCGCGCCTCCGCTACTCGAGGCGCATCTGGGCCGCCGTGGCGGTCTGGGTCTTATTCAACGACTTCGCCGATTACCGGTGGGACATCTACCCCTATCTCTTTGACCCGAGCCAGTACAATCTGGCCCTCGTGAGCGCGCTGTTGCTTTCGGCGCTTTCCATCGGTCTGGGCGGCTATTTCGCTTCGTCCTTTTCCGGCATCGGATTGGCCGAGCCGTCCTTGCGGGTCAACCAGTTGCCCAAAAGCGGTGTGAGCAGCACCAGCGCCAAGATCCAGAGCCCGAAGTAAAGGGCGTACTGGAGCGGCGTCAGGGACCGGTGGCCCAAAAAGGAGTAAAAGAGGATCGCCGGTGTCTGGCCGATGGCCGTGCCCCAGGTGAACTCCCACCAGCCTGTGCGGGTGAGGCCGAAGGCATAGGACGTAAAATCGAAAGGCATGAAGGGCATCACCCGTGAGAAGAGGACGGCGGCCCGGCCGTACTCATACAGGTAGTCGTCGATGCGGGACAGGAAGCCCTCGCGGACAAACTGCGACACAAAGGGACGCCCCAACCAGCGCGCCAATCCGAAGCAGAGCAGCGCCGACGCGAGGGAACTCAGCCAGGACAGAACCATGCCGATGGGACCGCCGTAGAGGGCGGCGTTGAGGAGAAAGAGGATCACCGAGGGGATCGGCGAGATAAAGGCTTGCAGCAGCATCAAGAAAAAGGAGACCAGCGGCGCGGCCAGGCCGAAGGAAAGCATGTGGTTCCGCAAGGCCGGCAGATCGGCCTCCACGAGGAGCCGCACAGCCACCACCAGCTTGTGGCGCAGGTGGGGAGCGGACAGGAGAAAAAGCGAAAAGACGATCGGCACAAGCCAACTCAGGTGCTGCCGTACGCTTTTGATGATGTCTTGGCTCTTTTTCTGGACGAGCTTCGCTGTTTCCGTGTATCTCATCGGACAATCCAATCCTTAATCGTTGTTATCAGCGGCAAGGCAAAAGCCAGAGTGGAAAACGTTGTTCCACCCTGGCCGGCGCATGACCGTCAAGCATCAGGAGCCGCCACAGAGCGTTCGGCCCGTTCGATCGCGGCGCGAACGAGGCTTCCGGCGTTTCGGGTGGTGACACCGCCCCAGCCTTCCCGTTCAACCACATCGGCGAAGCCGAGTTCCCGGGCGAGTTCGTATTTGAGCTGTTCTGACATGACAGGTCTACGACGCGCCATAGGCCGCCTCCCTTCCTGTATGTCATGCGCCGGATCTAGTTTTCGGCGCTGGCGACGGCTTTATCCCCTTTTTATGAAGGGAGACTTCGGGGCAGCAGGCCTTCATAAGGGGATGCGATAAAGGAGGCGAGTCTATGGATGGAGCGGCCATCATTTTATCGGGAGGACGCAATTCCCGGATGGGCCGCAACAAGGCCTTTGTCAATGTGAACGGAAAAGCCATCATTGCGCAGATCATCGAGACACTGAGGCCGGTGGCGGCGGAGATCATCGTGGTCACCAACTGCCCCGACGAGTACCGCCATCTGGGTGTCTCATTGACAGGGGACATCATCGCCAACCAGGGGCCCTTAAGCGGCATCCATGCCGGGTTGAGCGCCTCCAACCACCGGAATAACCTCGTCGTCGCCTGTGACATGCCTTTTGTCGAGGCGCCGCTGGCCCAGGCGCTCCTCGAATTGGCCCCCGGCTACGATGTGGTCGTCCCGCAATGGCGCGACTACCTGCAACCCCTCTTTGCCGTCTACGCCAAGACATGCATTGCACCGATCGAGGCGTGTCTCCGTGGGGATATCCGTAAGATCATCGCCTTCTATCCCCAGGTTCGCGTCCGGTACGCCGGTGAACCCCTTCTACGCCAATGGGGCGATCCGGAGCGGATCTTCTTCAATGTCAACACGCCCGCTGATTTGGCGGCGGCAAGCGCGATGGACAGCCCCAAAGCCGCTGAAGGGACAGACCGTTGCGACCTGGCATAGGCGCATGGGTTACGCGGTGAGATACAGGAACCTGGAATAGAGAAGGGAAAGATGGAATCGCCTCGAAAGATCATGTGAGGATAAGCGCGTAAAGGAGGTGCAGCAGTGAAAAAGGATTCGGAGCAGGGGGGCTTTTCCACACCGGTTCCGGCAGAAGCCGCCGCCTTTGCCGATCGACGGGTCGAGCGGGTGATGGCCCTGCGCATCACCGCTTCGGAGCGAACAACCTCGGGCATTGCCGATTTTGGCGAGAGCGGCCAGGAGCAAAAGGGACAACCGCAGGAAGCAGCGGAGCGAGAATGGAACTGCGAACAGGCGGAACGGGAAGAAATGCTTGTCCGCGAGTGGCCTCTCACCCTGTATTTGAACGGGGAGGAACTGGTCACCTTGCTGGCCAGTCCGGAACATATCGAGGACCTGGCCGTCGGTTTCCTGACTGCCGAAGGTTTTCTCCAGCGGCCGGGACAAGTCAAAAGCCTGCGGGGAGACTACGAGAACGGGCAGGTTTTCGTGGAAGCGGACACGGCCCTGTCGGCGGGCAACACCTTTATGAGGCGCTACATCACGACGGGCTGCGGCAAAGGCGTCACCTTCTACGATGTGACCGATGCCCGCCACGCCCGCAACCTCGACGGGGTCGGGAAGGCCATCGCCGCAGACCAACTCCTGGCCCGCATGGCGGACATGCAAAGCCGCTCCGGCCTCTACCGCGAGACGGGCGGTGTCCATTCGGCCGCCCTCTGTGAGAGCGACGGTCTCCTGCTCTACCGGGAGGACATCGGCCGCCACAACGCCGCCGACAAAATCGCTGGCGCTTGCTTTCGCGACAACATTGCTACAGCGGACACGTTCTTTCTCACATCGGGCCGGATCTCTTCGGAAATCCTGTTGAAGGTGGCCAAAATGGGCATCCCCCTGATCGCTTCTCGTTCGGCCCCGACAGACCTGGCCGTCCAACTGGGTGAACAACTGGGAATGACTGTTGTCGGATTTGTGCGGGGAAAGCGGATGAACGTCTACAGCCACCCCTGGCGCATCGCCCGGTGAGGGGCTCTTGAGCCGCTTCGAGGCGTAACCCGTCAACGGCAATTCTCCGAGGCAGTTGGGGAGCCTGTCGAGAGAAGGAATGCGGAAGGGATCAACCGGGAAGGAGAGGTGCGCCGTGAACGAGGAGGAAGCGCGCAAATCTGGTCGCTACGGCCAGGTGCTCATCGCGCTGGAAGAGGCGCGGGAACTGCTTCTGGCAAAGACAGCGCCGTTGCCGGCCGAAGCCGTTCGTCTCATCGATGCCATGGACCGGACGATCGCCGAACCGATTAGGGCGGAAAGACCGCTTCCCCTTTTTGACCGGTCGGCTTTGGACGGATATGCTGTCGCTTCTCGCGATTTGAGGGAGGCCACACAGGATCAACCCGTTCACCTGTTCGTGCAGGAGGAGGTTCCCGCCGGCCACCAAGCCAAGCAGCCCCTCGCCACCGGAAGGACGATCAAGGTGATGACCGGCGCTCCGCTTCCCGAGGGCGCCGACGCAGTCGTCGGCCATGAGTTCACCACTTCCGGATCGTTGAAGGACGCCGTTTTTTTCCGAAGCCCTGTTGTCCCAGGGCAAGGCGTAGCGCCAAAAGGTGAAGAGTATGGCGCCGGCGAGCTGGCGATCCCGGCAGGGGCGGTGATTGGCGCGGCGGAGTCGGCGCTGCTGGCGGCGCTGAGGCGCGACCCGGTCCGGGTGCGCCGGAGGCCGCGCATCGGTCTCTTCGGCACCGGCGATGAGCTCTGGGAAGGCGATGGAACGCCGCCCCCTGGCAAGATCCGGCCCACCAACGTCTATGCATTGGCGGCGTTGGTGCGACAGGCCGGCGGGGAACCGGTGCTGCTCGGAACGGCCGCCGACCGGCGGGAGGCGGTGGCTGACGTCTTTCGCGCCGGCTTGGAGGCCGGGCTCGATCTGGTCATCTCCACCGGCGGCGTTTCTGCCGGCGATTATGACGTCGTCAAGGATGCCCTCTATGGGATGGACGCCGAGATGCTCTTTTGGAAAGTGGCCCTGCGGCCCGGCGCGCCGGCCGTCGCCGCCCGTTGGGAAAAAGGGCTCCTCATCGGTTTGTCGGGCAACCCGGCAGGGGCGGTCATCCTCTTTATCCTGCTGGTGGCGCCGGTCATCGCCTCCCTGTCCGGCCGGTCCTGGTCCTTGCCACGCTCAACGGCCCGCTTGGCGGCCCCCTTCGCCAAGCGCAAAGGGCTGCGCGGCTTTTTATGGGGGAAGGCGGAAGAGCGGGAGGGGCGGCTCTGGGTAAGACTGCTCGACAATCAGAAGTGTGGCGGCATGCGCTCTTTTTTGGAGAGCAACTGCCTGGTCGAGGTTCCCGCCGGCGCCCATGACTGGCCTGCTGGCCGGGAGACATCCGTCCTCTGGCTGCCCAAGGGACGCTTTTGACGAGCTACATAACAAAAAGGGGAGAACGTTGATGCAGACCATCCCGGTGTTGTCCATCGTCGGCACATCCGATTCAGGCAAGACGACGCTCCTGGAAAAATTGCTGCCCGAACTCAAACGGCGCGGCTACCGGGTGGCGACGATCAAGCACGACGTCCACGGCTTTGACATCGACAAGCCGGGCAAGGACACCTGGCGCCACGCCCAAGCCGGCGCTGACGTGGTCGTCATCGCCGCGCCCGATAAGGTCGCCATGATCGAAAAGACACAGGGGGAACTGTCCCTCGATGAGGTGATCGGCCGCATCGCCGGCGTGGACCTTATCCTCACCGAGGGCTACAAGCGCGGTAACAAACGCAAAATCGAAGTCTACCGCGCCTGCATGGAGCGGGAACTCCTCTGCCGCCCCGAGGAATTGGTGGCCATCGCCTCAGACACCCCCTTCGACATGGGCGTTCCCTGCCTGGATATCAATGATGCCGTTGGCTTGGTGGATATCATCGAAGCGACGTTTTTCAAAAAGTAGCCCGAGCGTGTGCAAAAAGGCCTGACTTCCGATCGCGGGAGCCGGGCCTTTTTTGGCTGTTGAGGCCTTCTCCGTCAACACATCAAGAACAGTGAGCAAGGCTGCTGGAAACAAAAAGAAACCAAAAAGAGTAATCAATGTTCTTGTTTCTACTATTGAGATGTTATAAAATGAGACCACAAGTCAACCCCGTTGCCGTCTCATGGCATGGCGCTAAAGTGAAAATGAATACTTTCAGATTAGAGGGAAAACTGCCCCGTACATCGAATCAACGATCAAACAAGTGACAGCACTGAAGTATCACCTTGTCAAGGGCTTCGGTTCCAGCAACT
The DNA here is from genome assembly GCF_009877435.1 of Heliomicrobium gestii. Taxonomy (NCBI): domain Bacteria; kingdom Bacillati; phylum Bacillota; class Clostridia; order Eubacteriales; family Heliobacteriaceae; genus Heliomicrobium; species Heliomicrobium gestii. The sequence continues at coordinate 407,540 of NZ_WXEX01000001.1, forward strand.
CGCCTGTATTATGTATACAACGCGAGTCTGCCTGGTTTTTTTTATGTGGCGTTATTCTTCAAACCGACGGGAGGTCGTTTTATGGGACCGGTCCAACTCTCCACGACGGTGGTGTCCAGCCAAAGCTTCCGTGCACGCTTGAAGGAGGACTATAGCGCGGACATCTCCCTTTGCTACCAGTGCGGCAAGTGTTCCGCAGGATGCCCGGCGGCATTCGCCATGGAGCACACGGTCCGCCAGATCATCCGGATGGTCCAGGCTGGCCTCATCACAGAAGCGCTTCGCAGCTCCAGCATCTGGGCCTGTGCCGGCTGTGAGACCTGCTCCAGCCGCTGCCCGCGCCAGGTCGATCCGGCCAAAGTGATGGAGGCTTTGCGCATCGAAGCAAAAAAACAGGGCCTTGTCACCGATCGGGAGGCCGACCTGTTCCATGACCTGTTCCTGCAATCGGTCCAGAGCAACGGCCGCCTGCACGAGGTGGGGCTTATGGCTCGCTTCAACATCCTCTCGGGCCAACTCTTCAAGGACGCCGAGCATGCGCCCGGACTGCTCAGCCAAGGCAAGCTGAGCATCCTGCCCCATAAAATTCAGAACCCGGACGCGGTGGCCCGCATCTTCGCCAATGTCAAGAAGAAGCGAGGTGGCAACAAGTGAGATACGGACTCTACCCCGGCTGCTCGGCCAGCGGCACCGGCATCGAATACGGGATGTCGACAAAAGCCGTCGCCCGCCGCCTCGGCATCGAACTCGTGGAAATCCCCGACTGGAACTGCTGTGGCGCCTCGTCGGCCCACAACCGCGATCACCTGCTCAGCATCGCCCTGCCGGCGCGCAACCTCGCCCTGGCGGAGCAAGCGGGGCTGACCGATATCGCCATCCCTTGCGCCGCTTGCTACCAGCGGATGAAAGCCTCTGAACGAGCTGTCGCCGACGCTGCCGAGCGCCGCGACGTGGCCGAAGTCATCGAGATGGACATCAAGGGCACCGCCAAAGCCCGGTCGCTCCTGGAGGTCTTCGCCAACGACCTGGAGCCCGAGACGATCCAGAAGTCCGTCGTCAAGCCGCTGAAGGGCCTGAAAGTCGCCTGCTACTACGGTTGCCTGCTGGTGAAGCCCGCCGAACTGGCCATCGACAGCCCGGAAAACCCGATGATGATGGACCGCCTGATCGCCAACCTGGGCGCCACCCCTGTCGACTGGGCCTACAAGACGGAGTGCTGCGGCGGCAGCCTTGCCATCACCCGAGCGCACGCGGCGGTGGGCATGACGGCCCAAGTGCTCAAATACGCCAAACTGGCCGGCGCCGACTGCATCGCCACGCCCTGCCCGCTCTGCACCTCCAACCTGGATATGCGCCAGAAAGAGGCGGAGAAGGTCCTCGGCATGGAACTCGGCCTGCCGATCTACTATTTTACGGAACTGATGGGCGCGGCCTTCGGCCTGCCTGCGGAAGAACTGGGCATCAACCGCCACTTCACAGAGGCGACGGCCCTGATCAAAAAACCGGTCGCCCCGGCCCCGGCGGAGCGGTGAGGAGGGAAACGGCGTGAAACGAATCGGGGTTTTCGTCTGTCATTGCGGCACCAACATCGCCAACACGGTCGACTGCGCCAACGTCGCTGAAGTGGCCAAAGACTTTCCCGGCGTCGTCTACTCCTGCGACTACAAGTATATGTGCTCCGAACCGGGCCAGGTGATGATCCAGGAGGCCATCCGCGAACACAACCTGGACGGCTACGTCGTCGCCGCCTGCTCCCCGCGCATGCACGAGCCGACCTTCCGCAAGTGCGCCGAGCGGGCCGGCATGAACCCGTATATGGTGGAACAGGTCAACATCCGGGAGCAGTGCTCCTGGGTCCACGCCGACAAGACCAAGGGTACCGGCAAGTCCATCGACATCACCCGCATGGGCGTCGCCAAGGTGGCCCAAAACGAGCCCCTCTTTTCGACGACCATCCCGGTGACCAAGCGGGCCCTCGTCATCGGCGCCGGCATCGCCGGCATCCAGGCAGCCATCGACATCGCCGACGCCGGCTACCCGGTGACCCTCTTGGACCGGGAGCACTCCATGGGCGGCAAGATGGCCCAGGTCGACAAGACCTTCCCGACCCTCGACTGCTCGGCCTGCATCCTGACGCCGAAGATGGTCGAGGCGGCCCAGCACCCGAACATCGAGATCGTCACCTACGCCGAGGTGGAGGCCGTCGACGGCTTCGTCGGCAACTTCGATGTGACCATCCGCAAGAAGGCCCGCTATGTGGACGTCAACAAGTGCACCGGCTGCGGCCTCTGCTCGGAGAAGTGCCCGAAAAAGGTCGCCTCCGAGTTTGAGATGAACCTGGGCACCCGCAAGGCCATTTATGTGCCCTTCCCCCAGGCGGTGCCGAACAAGCCCGTCATCGACGCGAAAAACTGCCGCTTCCTCTTAGATGGCAAGTGCGGCGTCTGCAAAAAAGTCTGCCCCACCGGCGCTGTCGACTATGAGCAAAAAGACGAGGTCATCGTCGAGCGTTTCGGCTCCATCGTCGTCGCCACCGGTTTTGAACAGTTCGATATCTCCAAGTATGAAGAGTACGGCGCCGGCCGCATCCCTGACGTGATCACGGGCCTGCACCTGGAGCGCCTGATGAACGCCTCCGGACCGACCATGGGCAAGATCAAGCGCCCATCGGACGGCAAAGTCCCCGAGAAGATCGTCTTCATCAAGTGTGTCGGCTCCCGCGACGAGGCGAAGGGCCGCCCCTACTGCTCCCGGGCCTGCTGCATGTACGTGGCCAAGCACGCCACGCTGATCAAAGAGAAGATCCCTACGTCGAAGTCTTACATCTTCTATATGGATGTGCGCACTGCCGGCAAGAACTACGAAGAGTTCTACGCTCGCACCCAGAACGAGTATGACGCCCAGTACATCCGGGGCCGCGTCTCGAAGATCTTCCAGGTGGGCGACAAGCTGATCGTGCGCGGCGAAGACTCCCTGCTCGGCCGCCCCGTCGAAATCGAGGCCGACCTGGTCGTCCTGGCCGCTGGCATGGACCCGCAGCAGGATGCCAAAGACCTGGCCCGCACCCTCGGCATCTCCTACGACCAGCACGGCTGGTTCACGGAAGCCCATCCCAAGCTCCGCCCGGTCGAGACCCACACGGCCGGCATCTTCCTGGCCGGCGCTTGCCAGGGACCGAAAGACATCCCCGACTCGGTCGCCCAAGCCTCAGCGGCGGCCGTCAAGGCGGCGGGCCTCCTCTCGAAAAAGGAACTGACGGCGGAAGCCCAGACAGCTGGTTGTAACGAAGCCTACTGCTCCGGCTGCGGCCTCTGCGTCGCCATTTGCCCCTACAAGGCGATCGAACTGAAGAGGATCAGCGAGCGTGTCCACGGCGGCACGCGCGAGCGCCAGGTCTCCAGCGTCAACCAGGGCCTCTGCCAGGGTTGCGGCGCTTGCTCCGTCGCCTGCCCCTCCAGCGCCATGAACCTAAAGGGCTTCAGCAATGATCAAATTCTCGCGGAGGTGGATGCCCTGTGTCAGCGGTAGATGAGAAAAAAGTGAACGCGGCGGGGCAACCCGATCCCAATTGGGAGCCTAATATCGTCGGCTTTGCCTGTAACTGGTGCACCTATGCCGGCGCCGACCTGGCTGGCCTTTCGCGGATGCAATACCCCCCGAACGTGAAACTGATCCGGGTCCCCTGCTCGGGCCGGGCCAACCCCCAGTTCGTGCTGCGGGCCTTTCAAAAAGGCGCTGACGGCGTCCTTGTGGCCGGCTGCCATCCCGGCGACTGCCACTACGCCACCGGCAACTACTTTACCCGCCGCCGTTTCCTGCTCTTCCAGCGGCTCCTCGAATTCTCCGGCATCGACCCGCGCCGCTTCCAAGCCCGCTGGATTTCGGGGGCGGAAGCGCCCAAGTTCCGTGACGTGGTCACCCAGATGGCGGAAGAGGTGAAGGCCCTCGGGCCGAACCGGAAGCTGAGGGAGGAGCTATGAGCGACAACATGCGCAACAATGTGCGCGATAACATGGGCCATATGAACAACCAGCTGACCCAGGAGATGCGCGACCTCGCCCGGGAACTGCTCGCCTCCGGCGAAGTGAAGGGCCTCTTCGGCTGGACCAAGGGCAGCCGCTGGTACCTGACCCCGCCGGTCTTCATCACGAAGCCGGAAGAAGCCGACCGGCTCTGTTATGACGAATTCGCCGTCAACAACCTGACGGGCCTGCTCTTGGACTTTCGCGACAGCCAGGACAAGATCGCCGTCTTCGTCAAGGGCTGCGACAGCCGTGGCATCGTCCGCCTCGTCCAGGACAACCAATTGAAGCGCGAAAACATCGTCGTCATCGGCGTCCCCTGCCCAGGCATGGGCGACAAAGGCGCGGTCACCGACCACCGCCAGGCGCAGGAACTGCCCCTCCTGGCCAAGTGCCTCGAATGCCGCTACCCGAACCCGGTCCTGGCCGACCGGACCATCGGCGCGGTGACTGTCACGACGGAGCCCAGCGCAGCGCCGTCCGGCGCGACCGCTGAGGCGGCGAAAGGGCGCGGCGTCGGCAGCAAAGAGGCGGACCGTTTCGCCCAGGTGGAGGCCATCGAAAAAATGAGCCCCGACGAGCGTTACGCCTTCTGGCAAGCCCAAAACAAAAAGTGCATTCGTTGCTACGCCTGCCGCAACATCTGCCCGGCCTGCAACTGCCGCGAGTGCATCTTCGACTCCGATAAAAAGAACTGGGTCAACAAGGCGGCCACGCCAACGGACAACGCCTTTTTCGGCATCACCCGGGCCATGCACGTAGCCGGCCGCTGTGTCGAATGCGGCGAATGCGAGCGCGTCTGCCCCATGGACATCCCGATCATGGCCATGAACCGCAAGCTCATCGGCGACCTGAACGAACTCTTCGGCCCCTATGACGCCGGTGTCAAGGCGGACGAAAAGCCGCCGCTGGGCGCTTTCAAGCTCGATGACCCGGAAGAGTTTATGTAACGATTTTTCGCAGCGATGCGTTCTTCTAAGGTAAACGGAAGGCAGGTGCAGCATTGTTGAAAGCCTTTCCCAAAGACAAACTGACGGCGGTACTGGACACCCTGGCGAAGCAGGCCACCCTCTGGGTCCCCGCGATCGTCGCCGGCGTCTCCCGCTTTGCGCCCTACGGCCCTGGCCGGGAGGTCCAACTCGGCGCCAACACCGTCATGAGCCCCAAGGAAGCCCTCTTTCCGGCGACGGAAAAGATCTATGAATACAGCGCCTACGGCATCGACGGCGAGTTCACGCCCGTCGACCCGTCGGTAGGCCCTCAGATCCTCTTCGGCTTGCGCTCCTGTGACATGCAGGGCATCCTCTGCCTCGACGATGTCTTCCTGACTCGCGGCTATGTGGACGACTACTATGCCAAGAAGCGGGAGGAGGCCACCCTCGTCACCCTGGGCTGCGTTACCCCCGGCCCGGACTGCTTCTGCTACGCCATGGGCGTCAACCCGGCCGAGCACGCAGCCTCGGACGCCCAACTGTTCGACCTGGGCGACGCCTACGGCATCGTGGCCCGGACGGCCAAAGGAGAGGCGCTGGTGAGCGCCCTGGAAACCGCCGGATTGCTCAGTGAATCGGACAAAGCCCCCCTGCCGACGGGCGACTTCGTCCTGAAGGTCGACGCCGAGGGCATCACCGAGAAGCTGCAACACATGTTCGACCATCCCCTCTGGGACGCCTTCAGCCGCAAGTGCCTCAACTGCGGCGCCTGCGCCTATATCTGCCCCACCTGCCACTGCTTCGACATCTCCGACAAGAAGCGTAACGCCCACTGCGGCATCAAGATCAAGTGCTGGGACACCTGCATGTACTCCGAGTACGCCTTGATGGCCGGCGGTCACAACCCGCGCCCCTCGAAAAAGGAGCGCGTCCGCCAGCGCTTCATGCATAAGCTCCGCTACTTCCCCGAACGCTACGGCAAACTCCAATGCACCGGTTGCGGGCGCTGCATCGCCAAATGCCCCGTCAACCTGGAGATCACTGACGTGATCCAGCAGGTGAGGGAGGCGAAGATCGATGGCTGATCCGACGAATCACGCGAACGCCGCGAACCCCCTGCCTGTGGCGACAGTGGACGATGTGAAACGCATCAACCCGCTGGTGCCCATGAAGGCGCGGGTGACCCGGATCATCGAAGAGACATCTGATGTGAAGACCTTCTGCGTCTCCACCATCGGCGAAGACGGCATGCCTGCCGCGCCCTTTCACACCGGACCGGGCCAACTGGCCATGCTCTCCCTGCCCGGCGTCGGGGAGGCCATGTTCTCGGCCACTGACGCACCCGATCACCTGCAAATTTCCATAAAAAAAGTGGGCCTGCTCACGGAGCAACTCCACGAGATCTGCGAAGGCCAGACCGTCGGCATCCGGGGGCCTTACGGCAACGGCTTCGATATGGAAGCGATGAAAGGGAAGAACGTCCTCTTCATCGGCGGCGGCATCGGCCTCGCGCCGGTCCGCTCCGTCGTCCGTTACTGTGTCGACCACCGGGAAGACTATGGCAACCTGCACCTGATCTACGGCGCCCGCACCTATGACGACCTGGTCTTCAAGTATGACCTCTTTGAGACCTGGCCGAAAGTGCCCGACTTCAAGGTCTCCGTCACCGTCGACAGGGGCGATGATAACTGGAAGGGGAACGTGGGCTTCGTCCCCGCCTTCATCGAACAGTTGCACCCGAGTCCGGAGAACACAGTCTGTATCCTTTGTGGACCGCCGATCATGATCAAGTTTACGCTGGGCGTCCTCGACAAGCTGGGCTTCACGCCGGAGAACGTCATCACCACCCTGGAGATGCGCATGAAATGCGGCATCGGGAAGTGCGGACGGTGCAACATCGGGAGTTGCTTTGTTTGTCTCGATGGGCCGGTGTTTAGTTTGGCGCAGTTGAAGCTACTGCCGAATGAGTATTAGATAATATGAATAACTAAGAGGCTGCCTCAACAATGAGGCAGCCTCTTTTGGCTAAATTGAGGGCGCATTTTCGTCTTTTTAGGGAAGATAAATAGAATAAGAAAGGAAATACAAATTAAATGTCGAAGAAAAAACAAATAAGGTTAAAATTTGCAAACATTACGCAAACTTAAGAGTTTTATTGATTTGGAGGTTATTTATGAGACTTTCACGTTTCACAATAAGAAACTTTAAGGCAATTAATGAACTTACCTTAAGGATCCCAAAAACAGAAATAACTCGGCCGGGTTCTGCTGATTTTTTATCTCTCGTTGGTGAGAATAACTGTTCAAAGTCCACTGTTATGGAGGCATTAAGGCTTGCATTGCCGGCAACAGATTTACCAAAACCTTCTATAGATCATTTTAGGAATAGAAATAACTTAAATGGTCCAATAGAAATTGAATTGGAGTTTGATAACCTAACTCAAGCGGATTGCGAAGAACAGGGGATACGCACTCATATACATGATGGAAAATATACAATAAAAAAAACGTGGCACACCGAAGGAACGAATTGTAATATTTATGCCTATGGTGTTCAATATAATATAACCTGGCCTGAGCCAGCAACTAACAGAAACCACTTTATAAATGCCGGAGACGGTTGGAATGAATTAATTACGTCTTATGAGGCAGAGTATGGTACTATTACTGGTAGAATTACCAACCAAACTAAAGACTCAATAAGGGACTATGCCGTTCGTACTCAATCACCTTTGGTACAACAAACTATCGGATGGATCCCCAATCCAGGTGGGTTTAATGCACATGTCGATTCTGTACTACCTAAAGTTATTTTTATACCTGCTATTAGAGAAACAAAAGAGGAATCCGAAGTATCGAAAAATAAGTCTGCTGCACGTTTAATTGTAGAAACAATGTTTACAAATCAATTGTCCGATCATCCGGCGATTGCTTTATATAATGAAGCAGGGGAACGAGTCAGGCAGTTATTCTCAGGAGAAGAACGAAATGCAGTAATTGAGAATGTAGAAAATAAAATCACGGAAAAGTTACAACGTCTAATAAATCTTAGAGCAACCTTGGATTTTACTCCCCCAGATATTTCCTCAGATCTAGCCACAAAAACGTTTCTTGAAATAAGTGACGGAAATTATCAAACTAAGCCGGAACATCAAGGCCACGGAGCTCAACGCGCCCTCATTTTGTCTTTACTTGAATTACTTGCTGAGGAAATTGGAATTCCTGATCAAAACGGTTTTAGAAGAAGCATATTAATTTTATTCGAGGAACCAGAAATTTACCTGCATCCCCAAATGTGTAGAAAGATGAGAGACGTTTTAATATCTGTCGCTAGAAGAGGTACAGCACAGGTTATTTGCACTACTCATTCACCTGTTTTTTTAGATCTTGCAGATAGACATGATGGGATTGCGATATTCAAAAAAACTGACCAAGGGATTGATATTGTTCAAAGATCAGTTGATTTATTTCCTGGAGGGAACGCAACAAGTCAACGACAACGACTACGTATGATGCTTGATTTTAATCCGGCTGTAAACGAGGTGTTCTTTAGTAAGGAAGTATGCTTGGTAGAGGGAGATTGTGAAATCGCAGCTTTAGAGGCAATAGCAAAAACGCTATCACAGTTAGGAAGGATAGACTATACGAGGTACTTATTGAGACGTCGTGAAATTGTTATGGTTAATTGCAGCGGCAAGTGGACAATCGTAGCATTTCAACGTGTTTTGAATGGATTTGATATTAAATATCGTGTAGTACACGATGTTGATGACGAAGGCGACGCAGGAGCAAACAACGAAATTTTATCATTATTGAACCTTGGTGAAAATCAGAGGTTGTTACATAATCCAAACTTCGAACAGCAAATATTCGGCGAGCATTGGAGAAAAGACAAACCTTGGAGGGCAACAAGAAAAATCCAAGCCGACACAACGGTGTCTCAAGCACTGATCAGCTTTTTTGAATTCGTAATTGGAAAAAGGATTGAAGAACTAATCTAAAGAAATAATACGTTTAAATATGATGTTTGAGTTCGTTTCTGGGTATATTTTAAATCCCTTCAGTTACTTATTGAGCAATAAATAAAACTGCTCAATGAACGAGAATAAGAATTAGAACTAATATGATACGAAAGGGGCAATAAAAATGCTTCAAACACCGCCCATTTCCCCTGGTGCGTGGCTAAGCAATGTCATTCAGTTATATAAACTAAAGTCTTCTAATTATCCCATTATTGTTGATTTTGCGATGTTTTTGAATCACAATGGCTTTTTTATGAGCAATAACGGGGCAGGAAACACTACGTTAAATGCGTGTATATATGGAGACAATTCAGCAGAAGATTGGATTTGTGATGTGAAATTCTTTAATAATAAAACGGATGGGTTAGAAGTAATTGGTCAAGAAAAGTTTTCGAAGAATGAAGCAATAATGAATAATCCTAAGTTTATAAATTTGTTTGAAAAATTGTCTGAAAGAGCGTTTCAATCTCCTCCAACTTCTGAATATAAAATGAATATTGTGTTTAAGGATTTTCATGAAGGTATTAAATTCTTAAAAATGGCCTTAGCGTGCTATAGATTAGAAACCGATTATCCCTATGCTAAAAAATAAAAACAATCGCTTAGGTTGAGCAAAAGCCTTACGATTTAAAGTGATTTTGCTTACACGTGGAAGCCACAGTCGCCCAAATATAAAATCCCAAAATGCCGTTCCGGTCGAGGCTTTTTGGGATTTTTTAATGCTTGTCGACACAGCAATTTATCAACTCAAAATCAACTGCACTAGGAATTCGTCTAGCCCTTGTTTTCAATGCTTCATATAAGTCCTTAGGACTGTACCAATGAGAATGTTTGTTATTCAGTGGATCGTCTAATTCAAATACCAGTAAGTACTCGTTTGCTTTTAACTCGGAGAAAGTCAAAATGCTGGCGATGACAAAAGGATCGTGGCTATGTGGTGAAAATATTTCGCGAGCAGCGGAGACTAAAACAGATTGCTCTTTCCACGATCTCGGAACTTCATTGTTCATCAAGAACCAGGCGTCGGGTGTTAACTGTATGTATTCGTTTTCATCATATCTTGTAAATCGAAGCAGTCCCCACTTTGTCAACCAATCGCGAACCGGCAGGTGTTCATTATTATTTTGGAAGAGAGTAGTTCGTACCCAGTCCTGTTCGCTAACTTGAATATCACTTAGCCAAGTAAGCACTTTAGGTGGATACTCTAGTCTCTGAGTTTGGAATAGCCATTTATAAAAATGAAAAATCCACTTATGTTTTTTCTGATGTAACCATAAAAGCAAATTTGACTCACTTGTAATATTTGGTTCACGGATGCTATTGATAAAACCATTTGTATCCAAATAGTTTAGAAGATTAGTAAGCAAATTAATATCGTCTACTAGCAGTTTTTTAGAATAATGATCTAAAATTCTTTTCTTCCTACTATTAGTTGATTCCTTTTTCTTTGGTTTTGGGGGAGGATATCGGTGTAGCGCGTGAATTAATAAAATCAATTGCATGAAAGCGCTACATTTGCCTGACTTTGGGGTTTGAAGTTGTTCAACGACAAGATGACGAAACGAAGGGGAAAGCATGTCTCTAAGATCTTTAGGTAAACTTCCTTCCTGCACCGTCAGACCAAACCCAAAAAACTCTTTTTCATATTGAAAATTACGAGTTCCACTGCAGAAAATCCACTGCAGCAACTCTTGTTTAGCTCCATCTGAAAGCCGATGGAATACTTTTTTTCGAAAAGTATCGATATTGGTCAATGCTTCTTTTATTTTATGACGATAATAGTGAGCTGTTGCATCGGGAGGAGTTCCAAGATTGAGATTAATGGCGATTGTTCTTAATGAGACAACATCAAGAATCTTAAGGTGCTCAGTCAGATTCAAATACACTCCCCCTTTGTAGCAAATCGTCTAAAGTTACGATGCGGTAACGATAACCATAGTTAATTATTGCTTTGCGACGTGGTTTGAAATCCTCCTCCTCAACAGTTGCTGGCGTTACAGCAGAAATAAAATAACCTTTTCGTTTATTGGGATGGGCAGCTAGTACCTTACCTAATCGAAGATATTCTTCGCGTTCTGAGCTTCCGTGATAGGAAACGGCAACAAGTATATCGATATATTCAATTGGCAACTTTTCCACGACTGACGTGCAAATTAACCGGGTAGATTCTTCTTGATCGAAAGATGTGATGTCGTTTAGATTACTTGAGCGGTTAATCATTGAAATGTTATGATGTCCTGACAGTTTTTTAGCAAGATCAATTTTGTAAGAGACAATAATAATCTTCTTATTCCAGTAATGCTGTAATACATATTTTGTCAATCTTATTTTGTTGGAGTTCATTGCAGCGATACTACGTAAATTATGACTGTTTCTCGAAGTTAAGCTCTCTGAGTCGTAATTTTCCCTCTCTTCCACTGAAAGAGGAACCTTGACTTCAACGCAGGTTACTGGTGAAAGGAAATTTCTGTTCTCTAACTCTCGAGGAAGAACCTCAAGCCACTTGGGGCCAACGAGGGCAAAGATTTGATTACCGCGTTTGTCTGCACGAGCTAACGTAGATGCTATGGCTAACTTGTATTCTGATGGGATAGATAATGCATCTTGGAAAGTATCGGCCAAAGATTTGTGTGCATCATCAAAAATGATGATTCCCCAATTGATTTCATGAACTTTTTTAAATAGTCGATGGTTACCAGATAGATGACTATATGTACAAACAGTAAGAGGTTTGATGTCATTGCTATCTTTGCGGATAAATGTGTAAAGATCATCGGGAAGCGATGTTTTGTCTTTAATCTCATTTAACCAACTACTTGCTCCTGCTTCGTTTTCAACGATTATAAGAACTCTTTTTTTCAATAGCTCAATAATTTTTAAGGCAATAAGAGTCTTGCCGGAGTAAGGAGGGGCAAGGATTACCCCACCTTTACCTGCTTTCGGGCTGTGTTGCAAGTACATATCTACAGCTTCATTTTGGTAATCCCGTAACTTTAAATCTGCGCCTCCGATCGTTTTCTTTTTTAACTGTAAATCGAGAGTATCTCCAGTCATGTCGGTTTCATCAATAACAAAAAGGTGCATATCGAATAGTTCTATCAATAGACGGATACGGTCCTCTAATTTGAAGATAAGCATAGAGTGATCCGAGATATCCTGGACAATTAGTGGAGCTATTTTTGGATTGCTTTTTATATTTTCGATTAACAATGAAACATGGGCTTTTAATATAAGTTGCTTCCCCTGCTGCTTGAGACGTAGCTGACCGAATTGCTCAATATCTTCTCTAATCCGGTTGATTAATTTCTTATCAATCTGGTTTTCGCAATGCTCATTAAGAAACCTGATGATGTGGTCAGCTTCTATATCTTTAGCGGCAGCTGACCAAAGAGCATAAGGAGATAAATAGAAGGTATTCACTTCTTCGGGTGATTTAACCCTATCCGAAAATTCGGTTAATTTTTGTGCTAGTTGTCCATCGGGGTCTTGCCATTCCATTAAATAAATGTGGCCATCAGAATGAACCACTAAAGGCTTCTCATACATGAGCAGCCCTCCGCTTCAGCCGGTCTTGTCTAATTTTTATGTCGACGCGCTTGTCCACTATACTGTTTAACTACGTGACTTCTTGTATTAGCATTGATGACAATGGCATTGGAAGACACACCTGTTTCCGCGCTCAAAATAGCACTTTTCCGAACAGTTTGTGCTTTTCGCTTAACCATCCTCTTCCAATCATAGGACTTTGGGGAAAAAGTTTTTTCCATGGACCTTTTTACAGATAAAAAGTTGATTCGGCCGACCTGCTGTTGAAGCGATATGATCTAGATGGGGTACAAAGGCTGCAATACCAAATGAAAGGTAAGCGTCAAACAAGCCCCACTTGTTGCCAAGTTGTGGCTTTGTATATTGCTTTCTTTGTTACTCGGCAGATATCGGGCAGTGAGCTTACCAAGGAAGCAGTTGATTTTGCTCCTAATGGTATCGTATCGATGCTCCGTAGATTATCCTCAGTGCTTCACAACCGCCCCCCCAATATCCCCAACCACCCCATCCACCTCCGCATCAAACGGTACCGCCGCCAACAATAGCCGCACCTCCCGAACCCCTGCATGCAACCCGGCCTGGTGAACGAGTCGACCGCGCTGCCGTAGTGAGTCCCACGTCGCCTTCCGGCAGGGATAGAGCAGGCAGGCGGTCACTCGTTTCGTCGCATAAGACGTCGTATAGGCAAGCACCTGCAACAAGTCGTTCCGGTGGCGCTCGCGAACGGTGGTCTCCAGGTCATACCAGCGTTCCTGGCTCAACTCTTCCCAGTGGCTTTTGTACTTGGCGTCGATGATGATCGTCTCATCGTCCCGCTCCAACACCAGATCGGGCATCAAAAAGCGCTGCGATCCGGTAAAGGGCGGTTCCCAGATCAGCGGTGTCACCGTCTCCTGTAGCCGGCCGGCACGGACCCGCCCTCCAAAGTGGCGCGCCAGTTCCGTCACCATATATTCGCACCAGGCTTCAAAAAAGGCATCCATCGACATCACCCAGGGCAGGCCGGTATGTTCGGCGAGACCGGCCAGTCCCCGTTCGTCGATGGTCCACTCCATCGCCCGCAGCCCGTCCCGAAAGACCTCCGTCTGCAAGGGCGCACGCAGCCAGAGCAGCCGGTCGCGGTCGGTCGGACGGCGGGGCGGCACATGGCGCACCCGATCGAGTAGGCCCTGGCAGAGGGTGATCAGCGGGAGCACCACCGTCCCCGTAGTACGCTGGCTCTCCAGGCTGGCCAGTTGACGGCGCAGCGTAAAATGCAGGGCGCCCAACAACGCGGCATCGTCTCGCAAGTCCGGAAAACGGCAAGGGACCTCCAACCATCGACCGGTGGGCACTTTGGTCCGGGCGTAACACCCCCAGTCGACACTCCCCCTGGGCGCTGTCAGTTCCGCTTCGCCGATCGTAAAGCGCCGCTGCAGCCGTTCCAACATGGCGCGAATGCGAAAGAGCACCATCGTGGACAGCACCCAAGGCGGCACCTTCCGGTCGGAGCGGGGAAGCATGGGCAGGCGCAGCGGTTCGGGAATGACGCGCCAGCCCATCCGGGCAAGCATGGGACCGATGCCGGGCCAGTCAAAGCGGGGCTGCACCACCAGGCCATAGTCGGGCTTGCCGCTGGTGGGCGACAACAGCGGGATCGCGCCCACGCGGCTGCCCGTTTGCAGGCGCAGTTCCACCTCCCGGCCATCGTAGCCCACATCGGCGGTGATGCCGAAGTTGCGGAGCAGCCCCTGGTTGATGCGCACAAACTGGTGGGCCAGGCGCGCCGTCATCGGCTGCGGATCGCGCGGCGCGCCCCCGCGCAGCAAGAAATCAGCGGAAAGCCGCACCGCTGACGAATCATCGACGGGAAAACAGACCTTATCGCCGGCCTCCACCGGCCGGAGGGGAGACTTGCCGGCCCGAGCGCCCATCCCGCTCATAGGCTCTCCACCCATTGCAGATAGGAACGGATGGCCTCTTCAAAACCGGCCACATAGCCCTGGGCCAGATACTCCTCCAACAGCGGCGCCAGGTTGGTGCGCAGTTTTTGCGCCGCCCGCGTATCGTCCGCTTCAAGAAAATAGGAGTGACCGGGCACGAGGGCCAAGGCGTCGTCACTGGCGTACTCGACGAAGATGGACAGGAGATCGAGGAAGGCTTTTTTCATCAGTGGACCAGACTGGCTCTCGACTACACGGTACTGCGGCCATAGCTTCACAAAGGCGAAGCGGCGGCGCACGGCCACATCGACGATGGCGATGCTCCGGTCCGCGCTGTTCATCGTGCCAAGGATATGTAGATTCTCCGGCAGCGACAGTTCCCGGCCAAAGGGCGCGCCGAAATCGTAGGGGAGAGAGAGCCGGCGCAACGTCTCCGCTTGCGCTTCGAGCAGGTAAATCGACTCACCGAGGACTTTCGCCAGATCGGCCCGGTTGATCTCATCGATATGCAACAGGTACGGCTTTTCCCCGTGAGCGCAGGCCGCCTGGGCCGCTTCCGCCGCCTCCATGAGAAAACCCTTCCGGGGCGCAAACTGAAGGCCGATGGCCCCGTCGGACTCTACCGGCGCGAGGCCGCCGACGAATTGTTCATAGGTCGTGTTGGCGTGAAACTGGACGGTCATGCCGCTTCCGCTATAGGCCTCCTCTTTCAGGCGCAGGGCCATCCGCGTCTTGCCCGTTCCCGGCGGTCCCTGGAGGATGACAAAGCGGCGCTCGGCCAGCAACTGCCGGACTTCCTCTTCACCGGCATCAGGCATGAGGTGAGCAAAGTAGTCGCCGCGAATCCGCTCCGCTTCGGCTTCCGCCGCCTTTAAGGGATACTGGCCCCGTTCGGAGAAAAAGAGATCCAAAAAGGCCTTGAGCGCCACTTCCGTATCTTTTTCCCCATGTTCTTTCGTCGGCGCATAAAAACCGTAAATTACCTTGCCGTAGCGGTCAAAGACAGACCGGTAAGCCGGAAACATCCGGCGGATGCCTTCGGGCACGTCCAAGTCGGTGCGGACCGGCTCCTGCTTGGCCCAGGCCACCATCTGTCCCTTGCCCACCGAGCGGTTGAGCCAGCGGCAGATGGCCGCCACCTTGCGCCCGTGACCGGGCCGGGACAGCACCACTTCATCAGGGCTTAATCCTTGCGTGCCCACCACGAGCGCCACCAGGCAAGGCGCGTCATCCACCGGGAAGAGGACAAAGCTCATGCCGCCGTACGCGCCGGAATCGGGATTGGACGGATGAATATAGGCGGAGAAGGGCACGCCTGTCGAGCCCTTATTGAAACCGGGCGCTCGTAGGGCCACTGACTTTTTCGCTTTGTCTGGGTAACGGCCGCCGTTGGCGCCGAAGAGGGACTGAAAGGCTTGCTGGTTTTTCTCGCTCCAATCATCGGTCAACTCGTTGTGGATGATGTCCAATAGCGGTTTCATCGGAAAGCACTCCCCGCGCGGTTTTTTCTACTGCCGATTCCATCCTGTGATGAACGCGATTAACATGATTAACGTGATTAACGCATTAACGTGATTAACGCATTAACGTGATTAACGCATTAACGCGATTAACGGTCCTTGAAACGAATACGGATATCCGTCTCGTACTCACGAACCATGTGGTTGAACTCCGTAACGAAGTTGTTGACCGATGCCTTATATCGAGATGGCTCAAATTGATTGATCTCATGCAAATTCGCCGAAATAAACTGCTCCGCATCCCAGATGTCAATTCGCTCTTCCAAGCCCATGTACTCCGCCAACGCTTCGGCCACGGGGACTTTTCGGGACAACGTGATGATGATCGGCCTTTTTCCCGAATCCAAGTCAACCTTGCATGTTCGGATCAACGCCTCGCCGGGGGATGAGGAGACGTGGAGCGACACATGACCGATGAGAAAGTCGCCGCTTCCACCCGGTTGCTCGTCGGCGATGGAGATAGACTGGGCGATTTCGGCATTTGGTAGGGCGAGCCTGATGGTCGTTGCAACCAGGTGTTGGAGGACCGCGCTGGCATAGTTCGCTCCGGGATGGTCTCGTTGTCGCTGTTCTGCTTGCTCCAGCACGTCCCGGATCGCAGAGCGCAGGGATTTTCCCTCATCATAGTTCAATACGAAGGGGGGAGCCGTTTCAACGGAGACATATTCCGGTACTTGCCGAATCCACCAGGCTTCGATCGCCTCCGTGTCGGCAAGGTTCTCCTGATGCAAATCATTTAGAAACCGCACATACTGTCGAATCGTATCCATGTTGCCACGGTTCGTCCGACCGCCCTCCTCCGCCAGGACACGCGTGATCCCGTAATCGGCCAGGATCTTCTGAACGACCGCTTTGCCCAAACCATGCACCTGTCCCTTGTCCGTGACAAGCTCGTTTGCATCAAGGGGGAGACCCTTTTCTCTGGCCAGTCGGGATACAAACAACACAACGGCGAGTTTCCCCTTGGAAGTAATCTTTTGTTCGACCCGATACGTTTCCAGTCGCTGCATCAAATCGTTCATAGCAACCTCCGGCAGTTCCTGCGATAGTTCCGCGAATCATGAAGCATCCATCTGACTTATGACATATTTTTCTCGTATTCGGAAGAAAAATCCTGCCGAACACAGCCGATGCTTGATCAAGAGATTGTGGAACGCAAAGACGAGTCGGATGTCGTGGTGACGGATGTTGATGTGCATGGTTTGTACATCAACAGGAACTAACAGGGTATGAAAAAAGGCCACAAGTCGTGGCCTTTTTTTCATACCCATAAATACCGGTGACAACGAAATACATTCGTGTTCGCTTAGCCAGAGTTGTCCGATTTGTGGTATTCATAGGAATTGCATGATTAGGAGTCGTTTGAACGCCCATCGTCCGACCTTCTGTGAAATGAAGGCAGCGCAAAAATAACCGGGTCGAATCGAACCTTTTTCGGTCATCAATGGATGAAGCAAGCCGTTTACAGTGTTGATATTTGTTGATAGAATTTACACAAACAGGGATTTGCATCATAAAATGTAGGAGGCGAAGGCAATGGCGCATCTGATTGCGGGCAATGAATAACGATTGGGGCGGGTTGCGAGTTGAAGATATTCACTCTGCTGACTTTTTTATAATCGGAATCCCTTATGATGCGGGGGCCGGTACCCGTAGAGGACAAGCGGCAGCTCCGTCCTATATCAGGAATATGTCGTACAAGCTGCCTAGTTGCACGAGGAAGGGGATCGATCTAACGAACCTCCGGTTGTTTGATTTAGGAGATGTGGAAATCAATCAGCAAGAAATATTCGCCACAATAAAAAACATTGAAAAAAAGCTAGATGAAAGATGCGGTTTGGCAAGGACAATCATGATCGGTGGAGATCATTCCGTAACATATCCTTCATTTAAAAAGGCATCCGGCCAGCGCAGCACGGGATTGGTTTGGTTTGATGCACACCCGGATGTGTTGGATACATACCAAAACTCTAAGTATTCACATGGATCACCGTTGCGAAGGATTATAGAAGATACACACATCGATACAGATAATATCATGTTGGTCGGAACCAGATTTTACGAACTTGACGAATTCAATTATATAAAATCAAAGCAAATTTATGAAATGCCAGCCTATGAAATCAACGATTCCATCGAATATGCCACGAAATTTTCCACTCGGGTTAACGAAATAGCCTCTAGAGTGGATCAGTTGTATGTATCGATCGACATTGACGTTATTGACTCGGGATTAATAGTAGGAACAGGAGCGCCGGTTACAGGGGGAATTACACCCCATCAGTTGTTTACTATGATTAACGTGATTCCGCCAAAGGCACAATACTTTGACATTATGGAATATAGCCCGATTTGTGATTTTAATGACATTGGCGCAAGGTTTATTCTGGTGCTGTTAAGTGAGATTTTAAGTAACTTTAAGTAACTATAAGAAAGGGGAGTTATACAAATGGGCGACATAGCCGTTATTGTGAATGAATTGCCTGAGTCTGACGCACCGATTCCAGCAGCAGCTTTTTTACAGCGGTTATCAGATCTGAGCGTTCCTATTGTATATCTTGATAATGAAGTCAGGCAGACGAAGCCGGGAGAATATTTTATCCATAAAAAAATCGACAATGGCTTTTTTGAGACAGAGTTAAAGGACGTCCTCGATAAACTTGAAATTAAGAGTGTTATTATCATGGGACTTAAAAAGGGAATGTCAATCGAAACGACTGCCTCAGACGCTTATTTCAATGGGTACAACGTAATTATTGCCAAGGATGCGATCATTACGGATTGTTCTGACGACTTACAATCTATCTATGAGTGGTTTGAGCTGTATTTTGGCGTTTTGCTGTCTTGCGATGAAATACTGACTCGCATTCAGGAGTACGGTTACTTTGACGTAAAGAACGTAGAGATTCCATAAATTATGCAGCGTCGGTGATCTACCGGAGGATAGGCAATGAAAAGGAATGGATAACAGGGGGGACGGCGGAATGAGTGATTTAGATGCAATTGTGCTCGATCATGGGACAGGTTCAAAACGAAGTCGTGAGCTTGTCGAACTGATATCGAATACGCTCGGCGACGTTTACATTGGCCAGATGGAGGATAGCGCAGTATTGCCGATAGGGACAAGTATGATCGCGATGACCACAGACTCCTTTGTTGTTACTCCTATTTTCTTTAGTGGCGGCAATATTGGGAAAATTGCGATTTGCGGCACCGTAAATGACCTAGCCGTTAGCGGCGCAAACCCGAAGTATTTAACATTGTCCTTCGTGCTCGAAGTCGGTCTTCCCATCGCAGATCTGGTATCAATCTTACAAACCATAAGAGAAACATCGCTGGAAGCGGATATTTTGATTGTCGCCGGAGATACCAAAGTGGTAAACAAAGGCGAGGTGGACAAAATTTTTATAAACACCTGCGGTGTAGGCGAATTTATGAATGAGCCTCTTACCTACAAAAATATTCAACCGGGAGACAGAATCATCTTAAGCGGAAATATAGGGGAGCATGCCATTCACTTATTATCACTCCGCGAAGGATTGGGATTTGAAGAGAGGATCAAAAGCGACTGCGCGCCCTTAAACCGCATGATTAGAAATATCATTGACTACACGCCACCTGGAGCCATCCGGTGTATTCGTGACGTGACCCGCGGGGGCCTTTCAGCGGTATTGCATGAATTTGCATCCATGACGAATACAGGGATGAATGTATGGGAACAGGAGTTGCCCATACCGCTTGAAGTGATGATGGCTGCTGATATGCTGGGCATAAATCCGATTCATCTAGCGAATGAGGGCTGTATCTGTCTCTTTGTTAGAGAAGACCAGGCAGAACATGTGCTGTCGCTGCTGCGCAAGGAGACCTATGGCAAAAACGCCTGTTGCATTGGTTACGTCTCTGAGTCTGACAGGAATCATGTCCTGTTCCATCAACCCGATGGATCGAAAAGACGGATAGAGGAATTGGTAGGGATTGAGTTGCCTAGATTGTGCTGAGGATTGGTGAAGATGGAGGTTCGAAAATATCGAATTACGGGAGTCGTACAAGGGGTTGGTTTTAGACCTTTTATTCACAAAATCACGGCTAAGTTAAACATAAAGGGATGGATATTAAACGATTCCGAAGGGGTTCTGTTAGAGGTTGAAAGCAGTTCCCAGAATCTTGATGATTTCATATCAGAAGTGAAAAATTCTCCGCCGCCGCTTGCGAAAATAACGAATGTTGTTTCTCTTCCTTGCAACACACCCGTTGGAACCTATCACGATTTTATCATTAAAAAAAGTGTAACGGCAGAATCGGTTCAAACGTTGATATCGCCTGATTTCAATCTATGTGATGATTGTATAAGAGAACTATACGATGAAAAGGATAAAAGGTATAAATATCCGTTTATAAATTGTACCAATTGTGGGCCACGGTATACGATCATTCAAGACATTCCTTATGATAGACATAACACGACAATGAAAAAATTCGTTTTTTGTCCGACCTGTAAAAGTGAGTATCTGAATATCGACGATAGGCGATATCATGCTCAGCCGAATGCCTGTCCCGACTGTGGTCCGTCGTTGCAATTATTTGATAACCAAGGCAATCAAATCGACCCTGTTGACGTGCTGGCGTTTACATCCCAAAACATTAACGACGGCCATATCATCGCTGTAAAAAGTCTGGGCGGATTTCATCTAACTTGTGACGCGCAAAATGAGGCAGCGATCAAAAAACTTAGAAATAGAAAAAAACGGGATTCAAAGCCGTTTGCATTGATGGCAAAAAATATATCAACAATTGAAAAATTCGCCTACGTATCAAGAGCGGAAGCAGATCTGTTGCAAAGTATTCAACGGCCTATCGTGTTATTGCGTAAAAGAGAGGATATCCAGCTTCCCGACTGCATCGCGCCACACAATCCAAATATCGGAGTGATGCTCCCGTCGGCGCCGATCCATTATTTATTACTGTCTGAATCTGGCTTAGATCTATTGATCATGACGAGCGGCAATATTTCTAGCTTCCCGATTATTTATAAAAACGAAAATGCCATACATAGATTAAAGGATGTCGCTGATTATTTTCTGGTTAACAATCGGGATATCCACACCTTTGTTGACGATTCCATCGTTCGCTGTTCCAGTGTGGGACAATCGGATAGGGATACAATGACAATGATGATTCGCCGGTCCAGAGGGTATGTTCCAATGCCCTTTGAAGCGCCGGCAGAGTACAAAAGCATATTAGGCGTTGGAGCCGAATTGAAAAACACAATCGCACTTAGCCATGACCATAATCTATTTGTAAGCCAACATTTAGGCGATCTAAAAAATAGGGATACACTGGATCGACAAGTTGAATGCATAGAGCATCTGTGCAAAATATTAACGATTTCCCCCAAAATAGTCGCCTGTGACATGCATCCGGCCTATCTCTCAACAGTAACTGCGCAATCCTTTTCGTTACCCCTTGTGAAGGTGCAACATCATCACGCGCACATGGCGTCGTGCATGTTTGAAAACGGCATAAACCATGAGGTTATTGGGGTCATCATGGACGGGACCGGGTATGGCTTAGACGGCACCATATGGGGGGGTGAGTTCTTACTCGGCGATCTGCGCGAGATAAAACGCGTAGGACACCTACGACCATTTCAGTTGATTGGAGGCGATAAAGCCGTAGAAGAACCCTATCGGGTAGCTCTGGACCTGCTTATTCATTCATATGACGATATAAATGATAAAAACATAAAAGAAATATTTAGTGATATAGACGATTTTAAGATTGATGTCTTGTGCAAGATGTCTCGTAGAAGCATAAATTCCTTTAAATCAAGCAGTGTAGGGAGATTGTTTGACGCAGTATCGGCCCTGTTGAACATATGTACTGTTATCGAGTATGAAGCTCAAGCTGCGATAGAACTTGAAGCATTACTGAATAGAAATATGGACATGGCCGATCCTTTTCCATTTAGTATCCATGATAATGGAGAATGTTGCGAAATTGATTATCGCCCCTTAATTCGCGCTATCATTACACAGAGACACAAATTAAGCAAGGAAAAATTAAGCAGAATGTTTCATTCTACCGTTGTAAGTATGGTATCAGAGATGTGTTGTAAAGTTCGAAAAGATTGTAGCGTTAATGACGTGGTCTTGAGCGGCGGTGTCTTCCTAAACGAATTCTTATTGGTAAATACAAAAAAAGTCTTAGAAAGTCAAGGCTTTACTGTCTATTGCCATAGCGCAATCCCGTGCAACGATGGCGGGATATCGGTGGGACAAGTTGCTGTAGCGAATAGCAGGTTAACATAATGGGACGAGCGGCAATCGGTTCGTCTGATAAAGAAGAGTAGGGAGTGTTCATTAATGGGAGACTATGACATTATCCTGGTGCAAGTCCCCTTATTGGCTAAAGAATATAGCGAGCCAGAAGAACTTGAATTTTATGATAAATATTGGGGGATCTTTGGCCGGGTAGTAGAGCGAGACATGTTTAAGGTCCCGATTTACGATGTGAAGGAACTGCCTCTCTGGATAGCCGCCCTTGGCGCCACGTTGGAACAGAATGACATGGATGTACGCGTGCTAGATTTGTCTCCATACGGCGGAGTGAACGTTGATTATGAGGCGATTCGAAAAGAACTGGAAACCTGCTCTTCACCTGTTTTTGCCTTGTCCTCTTTTACGAATAACTTCAGTGTCTGCGTTAAAATATCAAAATTAATTAAAGATATTTTTGGTGAATCAGCTACAGTCGTTGTGGGCGGCGCCCACGCTTCGAATACAGCAGAATTATGTCTCATGCATGGAAGCATCGATATTGTATGCAGGGGTGAAGGGGAACGCGCCATACCTGACATTGTTAAATGTATTAAAAATGGCAAGCCCATTTCCCAGGTTTGCGGTATTAGCTGGAAGAAGGAGGATGGCGGCGTTGTTCATAATCCTGCTGCTTCGACCCGTATTCTTCCCGATGAACTGCCATTGCCGGCATATCATTTAATCCCCCAAACCTATCGGGGCATCATCTCCTTTGCAAGAATATACACCTCGAGGGGTTGCGCATACAATTGCGCCTATTGTGCAGATACGCTTTGGAGCAATCGGAAACCCATACACCAAACGCTGGAGAGAACACTCAAACAAGTGGAAGCCATGCATAATCTCTTTGACATCGATCTTTTTTATGTAGGTGACGAGTCATTTACATACAATAAGTCATACGTTCAAGACTTCGGTTCTGAGATGATCAAAAGGAATTTCAAGTGGATATCCCAGACCAGAACAGACTTGATCACACCGGAGATCCTGAATGTCATGAAAGAAAGCAATTGCAAACTAATTAAGTTTGGCGCCGAGTCTGCGAATCAGCACCTACTGAACAAAATCAGAAAAGGAATTACAGTTGAAAGTATAAGAAAAGCCTGCTATATGGCAAAAAGTGCTGGGTTGAATGTATTGCTTTATTGGATGGTCGGCTTGCCGGACGAATCTCGTGAAACGGCTGAAAATACCATTCAATATGCCGAGAATCTCTTTAACGATAAATTAATTGACTTAGTCGAGTATTATATCACGACGCCTTATCCAGGAACTGATTTGTACGCAAACCCCAACAAATACAACATAGAAATCATCGGCAAGGATTTTGATGAGTGGAGAGAGGACAGGCCATCTGTAACCAATACCCAATATCTGTCACGGGATGAGATATTCCAAATCTGGAAACAGGGCCTGTCTAGATTTGCAAAATGCATGGAAGGGCTGAGATAAGATGGAACGATTCGCCGTCTTAACAAATGACCTGCAATATGCTGCGATGAATAAGCATCCGGAAAGAATAGAAGCAGTAAAAAAGTTTCTTCCTCATCAGATCCATTTCTTGAAGCAGGCTCGCGAACTTTCGGTGCCGGTTATCCACCTTCAGTTGATCAAAGACGGGGGCGAGCAAAATTGGCATGATCGACAGTTTGTAAGGGGGGCGGAGGGGGCTAGAATTATCGATGAGGTCTTAGATGATTCAGACATTATCGTTGAAAAGCCAAAGGACAGCGGTTTCTTTCATACAAACCTCGACGATGTTCTCAAAGAGCGAAACATTACCACTGTCATCATCACTGGTATGCAAACCCAGATCTGTGTGCAAACGACTGCGGCCGACGCCTTCTTTCGAGGATACAAGGTGATCGTCCCCTCCGATGTTGTTGTGTCCACAAAAGAGATGGATACGGAAAGAGCATTGGTATGGTTGGAAAAATATTGCGCAAGGGTGCTCGGATCAGATCAAATCATCGATCTAATCCAGCAAGAAGCAAGCTTGGATCAAGCATAGGGGTGGCGTCGATGAAGAATTGTGGTGTTTTGGCGCTGGTCCATCAAGGCAAGTCGTGGTGCAAAGAAATTCATCGCAAATTAAAGCAATTAGGGTTGGAAACATATATTATTACCACCCAATACGAAAATGATGCAGATGTCGTTGATATTAAAGATACTGTTGAATGGTTTGAAACGGTTGACGGCTCCACCCTAAGCAGAGAAAAAGTATTTGACGTGATCGCACAGTTGGAGAGTGACGGGAAAAAGGTTGTCGCATGTATCGCGCCCATTGAAGCCCAGCGGCTCATCAGCGCGGAGGTCAATATGTGGCTCGGAGCGAAAGACTGCTCCCCTGCATCCATCATGATCGCGCTCGATAAATACCTCTGCCGCAAAGCCCTGATCGATGCCGGTTGTTCTAAAGTAAGGATCGAAGAACTGACTGAGTCTTCCTACGACATAGCCAAAAATCAGTCAGAATCGAAATTTATTAAACCGCGAAGAGCGGCCTATTCCTTCGGCACATTCAAATTGGATTCCAGCAGATCGATATCAGACATCGAGATTCTAACAAGAGAGATGCAGGAGGATCCCTATGTTAAGTTGCTAACGAAGGACGGTGTCGAGTTCGTAATTGAGGACGAAATTGTAGGGGTCGAGTATTCTGCGGAAATGATTGCCTACAACGGTGAGGGGTATATCGTCGCCATCCACCAGAAAGAGATATCGCAGTCTGAATTAACGGTATTGGAAGATCGATTTTACAATCCCTCCGACTTAAATACGACTGAAATAACTGACTTGGCTATCTTCTTAAAAAGGTGCTTGCAGACATTAAGCTTCCATTATGGCTGCTTCCATGTCGAATTTAAGAAAACCGCTAAGGGGTGGGAGATCATTGAAGTCAATCCCAGACCAGGCGGGGTTTTAATCAACGATAGTATACGAATTAGAAGCGGGCGCGAATCTTTAATTGAGCTATGGTTATATGTGCTGCTGCTGCATGTTACGGAATTGAATACGATCAATCTGCTTGCCAAGGCTTCAGCGACTTTTGTAGAAAATAGGATTGTATCGAGGGAAAGTGAGATTGGCATGTTTCAAAAGACATACTTTGCTGAAAGAGGAAAGACGGTAAGTTCCGTTAAAAAGAATCGACTTTCCGTTGAGCCTGATATCTATTTTTGTAACGTAAAGAAAGGGGATACGATACCAAACACACACAAAGAGCACCTGGTCTGCTGTGCTCTGTGGAAGTACCCGGTGAATGATAGGGAGCGATTGGAGGAAATAAAGGCGCAATCAGACAATCTCTTTGAAATCTGTTATAACGATTAGTTTTTTGCAGTTTCCAGTTTCGACATATAGGAAAGCCCTTCCGTGCAACGATTTTGCGCGGAAGGGCTTTCTTAATACAATAAACGTATACGGTTGTCGGTTGTCGCCCTCGTTGTGTCTTTTTCACAAATGGTGATCGCCAAAGCGCTCGTCGATATGGTGGGTCCTATTCAACAGGTGGCAGAAGGAATTCTGTCGATCGCTCCGGTGAAGATGGAGAATCGGCCCATGCGAACAGTAAAGTGACCATGTCCATCCATGGGAGCCTTCTTCGCACTCAGGTAGACTTTTTT